>JAGLGG010000050.1 GCA_023144145.1 Anaerolineales bacterium
AATTGTAAAGCGTTTGAATATCAAGTGGACATACCCACATAATTAAGGAGCCCGTTTGCTATGAATGAGAACGTCCCAACCAACCTGGCCATTGATGCCAAAGATCTGACAAAAAGGTACAGCGAAGACGTGTTGGCTGTAGATGGGGTAAACCTTTCTATTCCAGCCAACATCATCTACGCCCTGTTAGGCCCCAACGGAGCCGGTAAAACGACAACCATTTCGATGCTAACAACCCTGATTAAGCCTAGTGGTGGCTCAGCAAAGGTGACGGGGTTGGATGTGGTCAAACAAGCCGATGAGGTCCGCCATAAAATCGGGGTAACGTTCCAGGAGATTGTGTTGGACCCTGATCTGACCGGGCGCGAGTCTCTGGATTTTCATGGTCGCTTATACAATCTCAGTAAATCTCAACGCCAGGCCAAAATAGATGAACTGTTAAACCTGGTGGAATTGGAAGAAGCGGCTGACCGCCGCACGAATACGTATTCCGGAGGCATGAAACGGCGTCTGGAACTGGCTCGGGGGTTGATGACAGAGCCCGAGGTCCTTTTTCTTGATGAGCCCACGCAGGGATTGGATCCGCAAAACCGAACCAATATCTGGGAGTACATCCGCAACTTAAAAGAAAAACAGGGTATGACCCTGTTATTAACTACGCATTATATGGATGAGGCAGAAGCCCTGGCAGACCGCGTGGCAATTTTGGATTACGGCCGTATTGTTGTTGAAGGCACACCGCAAGAACTTGTCAATCAGATGGGTGCTGAGGTGTTTCTCATTAGTGGCGAGGGCAACCAGGATGAGTTCATAAATCGGGTTCAAGCATTGTCATTTGTTAAAGAAGCGATCAGCAGTAATGGGATGATTCAAATCAGTGTTGGATCTGGTGCAAGCCGCCTAATAGAAATAATCAAAACTGCTCAAGAAACCAGCTTCAATGTTGAAGACGTTTCCGTCTCTAAGCCCAGCTTGGGCGACGTATTCTTGAAACATACGGGCCGCCAATTAAGAGATAAGTAATTACTTACCCGCAAACAAGGAGAAAAATTATGAGTGCAGCAATCATACTCTGGCAGAAACAGATGAAGAAATCCCTCATCCATACCGAGGAAATCGTGGGGATGTTGATCCAACCGATCTTATGGGTCGTTTTGTTTGGTGTGGGCTCGAGAAGCCTGATGGCAGCGGCCACACCCGGCGGTGGCGATGGCTATATGACCTTTATCGTACCGGGCATTGTGGCCCTAACGGCAGTGGGCGGGGCCATTGGCGGCGGATCAGCCTGGCTCAATGAACGCTTAATGGGCATCGTCAAGGAGTATCTGGTCGCGCCAATTCCCCGTCTGAGCATTTTGTTGGGGAATGCCCTGAGTATCACTACGAAGGTCTTGATCCAATCAATTATTATTCTTGTTGTAGGGGTCTTACTGGGAGCAGAATTAAGTTCTAACCCTTTAGGCTGGCTGGGTGGCATTCTTCTTGTTGCAGGATACGGTATCGGTTTTGCCGGTGTTGCTCTAGCGGTCGCTTCCAAAACGGATAGCTCTGAAGGCTATCATATGATGATTTTTATGTTACAACTCCCCCTTTTGTTTTGGAGCAACTCCCTCTATCCCTTAGCTACACTGCCCAACTGGATGCGTATCGGAGCCTTGATTAACCCGACAACGTATGTGGTGACCGGCTTACGCCAAATAACAATGACTCCGACGCTGGATATGGGCAATTTAGATACAATTCCATTGTGGATATGTTTCCTAGTTGTCGTTGCCTTTGCTACGCTAGGAATGGGATTGGCCCTCAAAGCATTTAAATCATCAATCAAGTAAAAAGCATACCTATCAACAATATGGAGTAAAACAAAATGAATTTGAACTTAGAAAATAAACGAGTTTTAGTGACCGGAAGCACCGGCGGCATCGGCGAGGGAATAGCCAAACGCTTCGCCCAGGAAGGAGCCACGGTCATCATCAACGGACGGCGCGAAGTTGAGGCCAAGCGTGTTGCTGAGGAAACTCAGATGGCGGGCGGCAAGGCCATTGTTGCGGCAGGTGATCTGTCCAAGGATGAAGATGTAGCCCGCATCGTTGGACTTGCACAAGCCGAGCTTGGGGGTGTAGACATCCTGGTGAATAACGCTGCTGGTGGTGGTCATCAGAATGATATGGAGACACCCGCTGCAGAGTGGTTGGAAAGTTACAACATCAACGTCCTTTCGATAGTACGCCTCATCCAGCAATTGCTGCCGCCGATGCAAGAACACGGCTGGGGGCGTATTATCAATATCTCTAGTGCCGCTGGGGTCAATCCTTCACCCGGAATGGGGGCCTATTCAGCTACGAAAGCAGCGGTAAATAACCTCACCGTCACACTTGCCCAGGCGATGAAAAACGACGGTATAACCATCAACACGGTCAGCCCAGGCGCCATTCTCACGCCCAATATGGTTGAGATGGGAATGTCACAAGGCCTGGGCCAAACGTTGGAAGAGGTCGAAGCGGCTATGAATCAGATGATGGGCAATAGCGTGCCGTTTAAGAGAATGGGTCGGATTGATGAAATTGCCGATGTGGTGGTTTTTCTGGCCAGTCCGCTGGCCAGCTATGTTCACGGTGCCAATATTCGAGTAGATGGTGGTTATGTGCCAACCGTCAATTAAGATGCACTGCCATTGAATTATGCTCAAGAATTGAAAAGATGTTCGCGCTGAATTGCCAACCGTCAAGTTGCGTTAGCCTGTTCCTAAATTTCTTTAGTATGGAAACTGCCCAGCAAATGCTGGTTGAAGGAGTGTGTTGGCTGATTGTTCGATATATTGACAACGAATAGGGAGCCGCAACACAAATGACAAATTAATCGTTCGCCAGACTGTTAAGAATCGGTTGCTTCTACATAGGAACCCGACCGGGTAAATTTTCAACTGTTACTGCCTGATTAGTGATCTATATATCACTTTTTATCTACTCACATCATCGCGATTTACGG
>JAGLGG010000051.1 GCA_023144145.1 Anaerolineales bacterium
AATGGATTGGAGAAAATCCCCTTCCACCCCGACGAGAGCTCCGTACTATTCCAAAGCAGAGATCTGGAAAAAATAATAAGTGATCCACTTTCAATGGTTTGGTCTGCTGATCGAATCGGCGAAATTGATCAAACCTACCGGCTGTTAAACCCGCCCCTTCCCAAATACATTATCGGTCTAGGGCGAGTGTTAGCAGGTTATTCCAGCAACGATGTTGATAATGATTGGAATTGGTCTGGTACCTGGGATGAAAATGTAGCCTCATCTGCCCTCCCAGAACCCAAATTGCTCCTTAGCTCCAGAATTGCGACAACAATTGTAATGCTCTTTTCCATGGTCCCCCTTGCTATCACAGCTAGAAAGATCTCTGGGGACAGATTATTGATTGTAGTACTTGTAATATTCGGCCTTCATTCCCTCGCTTTACTCCATGGTCGTCGAGCGATGTCCGAAGGTCCACTCATCTTTGGAATCTCATTGGCCATATTAGGAATTTTGGAAGCTGAGGAACGACCGTGGCTTGCAGGTTTGGGCACTGCCATTGCTGCGAGCAGCAAGCTTTCAGCGGCGGTTCTATTTCCGGTCGCTGTTATCGCAATCATATGGAGACGGAAGAGCCAAGAAAAGGATGGAAAGCTTCGCCTTCGTGGCTTACTCGTTTTCTGCGCGGTAGCAATCATCGTGTCGCTGTTGCTAAATCCAGTCTTATGGTCAAATCCAATTTCCAGCATCGGGGGAATTTGGAACTCGCGCGTAGAATTTGCTACTCAGCAAACTGAGACACTTCGTGGAATATCACCAGAACTTGTTCTAGAAACACCCTCTCAACGCATCAGCGCAATGATAGCCATGCTGTTCGTCAGAAGACCTCAAACATCTGAGGTGGCGAATTATGTTCAGCAATTGAACCTTGGAGAGCAATCGTATTTGAGTAATCCGATCAACACGTTATTCAGCGGATTTGTGGGCGGCGGGCTCGCATTGTTCGTCTCCATATTCGGAATCAGCCACTCGCTATTTCGTGTCTACAAGGGAGAATGGAAAAGAAAGCGTGAAATTTTACTGCTCCTGATCGGCACAGTATTGCAAGCCTCTGCGATTTTTTTGGCCAATACGATTCCATTTCAACGCTACTATATTCCTCTCCTTCCCTTCACCATCCTATGGATGGGATTGGGGATCTCCAGTTTGCTCAATCTCATAGTAAAAGCCGCCCAAACTATGGGCGGCTCCAGAAATTCTTGAGAAAATCCACTTAGCGTAAATAATCAATTAATTTCTTACGATGCCCTGGATGTCGAAGCCTGCTTAGGGCTTGGGCTTCAATTTGCCTGACGCGTTCCCTCGTTACTCCCATCTTCCGACCAACTTCTTCCAGGGTGTAGCTTTGACCGTCTAAGAGCCCATAGCGTAGCTGAAGGATGCGAACCTCCCGTGGAGGTAACGCGGTTAGCACCTCCCTGAGGTGCTCCTGCAATAGATGTTGAGTCACAGTTTCTGTAGGTGCAGGCGAATCATCATCTTTGATGAAGTCGGAAAGCACCGAATCTTCCTCTTCATCTGTCGGTGTTTCGAGCGAAAGCGGTCTCCTGGCGACTTGGATCATGTTCTCAACTTTCTTTGGGGTCACATCCAGTACTCCAGCCATTTCCTCCGTCGTAGGATCACGACCAAGTTTTTGAGTGAGCTGGTGAGAGACCCGCAGAAGCTTGTTGATTTGATCACCCATATGCACGGGAACGCGAATTGTGCGACCCTGATCTGCAATTGCGCGCGTCACAGCCTGGCGAATCCACCAAGTCGCATATGTGGAAAACTTATGACCGCGACGGTAATCGAATTTTTTAGCCGCACGAATGAGCCCGATATTGCCCTCTTGGATGAGATCTAGAAATGGAACACCTCGACCCATATATTTCTTTGCAACGCTGATTACGAGCCGTGAATTGGCAGTAATTAAATGCTCACGTGCTGCCCACCCATCCTCGATTAAAATTCGGAGTTCCCGACGACGAGCGTCTTTGACCTGACCTTTTGCCAATTCTTCGCGCGCGAAACGTCCTTTCTCAATCCGCTTTGAAAGCGACACTTCCTGTTCCGCATTGAGCAGTGGAACCCGGCCAACTTCCTTTAGGTATAAACCAACTGTGTCATCCGCATCAACATTGGCGAGATGATTCTCCTCCTCCAATTCACTGCGAACAATTTCAGAACCCTTGAGATCCTCCTCGGCTTGTTGCTCCAAGTCAGGAACTTCATCGAGATAGGGAATATTTGCTGCAAGTAATGCAGCGTAGGCTTCTTCTAATTGGTCGAGATCTCTCTCAGCTTGAGGAAAAAGTGTAAGGATATCATTGATGGTGATGTATCCTTTTTGTCTTCCTAATTCGACCAACTGCTCAATAGCCAAATTAACCTGTTCTTCATGCAGGCTTTCATCCAAACTATCTTCTTCAATAGATGGATTGATACCCATAATATGTGAAGAAGGAGCATGGTTTGATTTAGATCGTGAATTTCCTTTTTGTCTTCCCATAACCACTCACAGCATACAGCGAAATTTGGTGGAATTCAATCATCAAATTCCAAGATAGGAAAAACCCTTCGGACCGGATTAAACCTACATCATAAACGTTAACAAAACACTAACTACTTGGAGACATTATGATCTGAGAAAATATTGTCAAACTCTGTACTTCGATCAACTCCACAGCCTTAGGGCAAATCACAAGCGAATAAAAAGCTCTGCAACCCTCTCGGTGAGGCGGCAGGAGCTTTGTGGTTCATAGTTTTAAAATGCAATTAAGGACGCCGGAGAACACTATACAGAAAAACACACCCCCGAGTCAAGTCCTTTTAGAAACTCTCATAATTCCTTCATATGGTGTCACCTGGTTGTCTTCCAGAATTACACATAATCCCTCCACTTAGAATAGAGGGCTGCGTTGCACTGATCATGTTTGCGGTCGATTCGGATAATGAGCTGCCTTTTTAAAACGATCTCTTGTTACTACTATTTCAATCCGCCAATGTAATGTGAATTACTCTTGAAAATTCATTCCTTGACAGCATATGTGCATACTTGTACAATCGCCATCTCCACAAATCCAGCAATCATTCCAACAGGAGGAGTTACCTCGATGGAAGGTCTTACCGAATTTGAACAAACCGCCATCTGGAGTGTTCTTGGCATTGCCATTCTAGGCTTACTCTACGCAATTTTCCTTCGATGGCAAATCATGAAGGAAGATAAGGGAACCGAAAAGATGCAAGAAGTTTGGGGGGCAATTCGAGAGGGAGCTGACACATACCTTCGCCGGCAGTTACGCTCAATCCTCCCAATGATAGCAATATTGACAGTTGCATTATTCCTCTCAGTGTACATTGTGTCTCCAACCCATGAGGCATTAGAGAGATTTGAAGGCAGCAGTGAATCAGAAGTAAGACTAATAGTTGGGCTTGGTCGCGCAATCGCCTTTGTTTTGGGCGCCGGTTTTAGTTTGACCGTTGGTCAAATTGGGATGCGCATGGCAGTGCAGGCGAATGTCCGCGTCGCCTGGGCAGCAAGAAGGAGTTTCGGAGACGCGCTCCGAATTGCCTATCGAGCAGGAACGATCACAGGGATGTTAACCGATGGATTGGGCTTGTTTGGCGGCACAATCATATTCATCATCTTTGGAATCGCTGCACCTGATGCTCTTTTGGGCTTTGGCTTCGGGGGAACTCTCTTGGCACTTTTCATGCGGGTGGGCGGCGGAATCTTCACCAAAGCGGCAGATGTTGGAGCAGATCTGGTAGGCAAAGTTGAAGCCGGTATTCCTGAGGATGACCCAAGGAACCCCGCCGTTGTCGCGGATCTCGTCGGCGACAATGTCGGTGATTGTGCTGGAATGGCCGCGGATATATTTGAATCGTACGAGGTTACCATCGTTTCGGCTCTTATCCTTGGCCTTGCTTTGTGGAGGATTACCGGCAACTTGGAATGGATCGTCTTCCCTCTCATGGTACGTGGGATTGGTGTGATCTCATCGATCATTGGTACCTATGCAGTTAAAAGTGGGCCGGGTAAGAGCGGTGACGCAATGAAAGCGATTTTTCGAGGGTATCTCTCATCCGCCGCCATATCAGTAGCATCTTTCGGCGTGCTGGCGTTCTTCTACTTGGATTCGGTCCCGGGAGGATGGTGGCGGCCGTTCCTGGCGACAACAGCAGGCGTATTACTGGCAATTCTTATCGATCGATTAACAGAGCTCTTCACTGGGAGTCATGCAGGACCGGTTCAGGAAATTAAGAAATCCACCGACACAGGTCCGGCAACTACGATTTTATCGGGCCTGGCGGTCGGGTTTGAATCAAGTGTTTGGTCGATTATCGTCATTGCACTATCCATATTTGCCTCCATTCTAATTTTTGGGTCTCTCCCTGGATTTTCTGGTGCTGAGCAAGTTTTATTCGTGCTCTATGGTGTGGCGATGACTGGAATCGGAATGCTGACGCTAACCGGCAATAACGTTGCGATGGACTCTTACGGCCCGATAGCAGACAACGCCAACGGAATTGGTGAGATGTCGTGGCAGGGGATGGACGACGAAGATACTATGCAAGCACGTCAAATCATGACTGATCTCGATGCAGTCGGTAACACCACCAAGGCCATTACAAAAGGTGTTGCGATTGGCTCAGCAGTTATTGCTGCAGTTTCACTGTTTGGATCTTTCCTTGTGGATGTCAGCCTCGCCCAGGAATCCTTGGGGATTCCTGTTGCAGAACAAATTCAATCCATTGGGATTAGGGTCGATTTACCTCAGGTTTTTGTGGGGCTTCTGATTGGCGGTGCTTTGCCCTGGTTATTTTCATCCTTTGCAATCAAAGCAGTTAGCCGGGCAGCGTCGTTGATCGTCGAAGAAGTACGCAGGCAGTTCAAACTTGGCGTTCTCGAAGGAAAAGTAGAACCAGACTATACAAAGCCCATAATGATATCTACCTCTGCAGCGCAAAAGGAATTGATCCCATTGGCCCTGTTAGGTGTGATTACTCCGATCCTGGTTGGTATGTTGTTGCAAGTTGAGGCTCTTGGAGGATTCCTGGCTGGGATCATCCTTTCAGGACAATTGCTAGCTGTCTTTATGAATAACGCCGGTGGCGCTTGGGACAATGCCAAGAAGACAATTGAAGATGAGCCCAGTGATCCAGAAAATAATTTGGGCAAGGGCTCTGAGCGACACCATGCGAGTATCGTCGGGGACACAGTCGGAGATCCGCTGAAGGATACGGCTGGACCAGCGTTAAATCCTATGATCAAGGTAGTAAACTTGGTATCGGTCATCATCGCTCCAATCGTAGTGAAATATAGAGATTTAGGTGTTGGCGGTTGGATCATCGTCGCAATCCTGTTCGCAATTCTTGTATGGTCCATTTCTCAGAGCAAGCGTCAAACCAAACCTCTCGAAGTTGAGAGTGAAGGTGCTTGAGGGAGATCCGGATAACACTAGGAAAAAGGCCTGGATACGCAGGCCTTTTTTTTTACTTTGCGATCGATATCTTGACGGTTCACGAAATCGTCTGAAGGTTCCCCCACACTCGGCAATTTCTTGGATCACTGGACAAGTGCTCTTGCATAGATAAAATTAGTCAACCGAATTTTGAAGTAGACCACTAAACCTGGAGTTAATAGCTGCAGATGATGACCCCTTCGAAGATCGCCATATCCATCGTTCCTTCGCCAGAACATACCCTTCAAGGCCACCCTGAAAATGTGGATCGATTTGAATACTTTGATAAATTGATGGATGAGGAGAAGGCATACGTGATTCACAAGGTAGATCGTCCGATTGCCCTCGATCAAATCATCCACAAGGTACATCCTTCCGAATATGTTCAAGCGTTAACACAAGCAGTTCAAATGGGCCCCGGCTTTCTTGATTATGGCGATACGTACATAACTCAAGAATCGATGAACGCGGCCTTTAACGCGGTTGAAGGAACACTCAGCGTACTGTCAGCCATCCACGAAGGAGCAAGCGAACATGGCTTCGCCCTGATCCGTCCACCGGGTCACCATGCAACCGCCACCCAGGCGATGGGATTTTGTCTTCTGAACAACATTGCGATCGCAGCAAGATATGCCCAGGATTTAGGCTACAGTAAAGTTTTAATCGTTGATTTCGATGTACATCACGGGAATGGTACCCAGGCCATCTTTCAAGAGGATCCAAAAATTGTCTACTTCTCTACTCACCAAGCGGGTATCTTCCCCGGCACTGGTCATGTTGGCGAGAGTGGTCAAAATGAGGGAGAAGGGAGCATAATCAATGTTCCACTGCCTCCTATGGCAGGTGATAAGGCAATTGAACTTATTTGTGATGAAATTTTAATACCGATTGCGGACAGACTTATGCCAGACATCCTATTAGTTTCTGCGGGATTTGACGCCCACTGGAACGATCCTTTGGCCAATCTCCAGTTTACAATTGGGGGCTATCATTACTTCGCAAGTGTTCTTAAAACAATCGCACACCGTCACTGCAGTGGCAAGGTATTGTTCGTGTTAGAGGGAGGGTACAATCCTAATACTCTCCTGAACGGAATTCGAGCGACCTTTTATGCGTTGGCAGAGGAACTTTTGCCTGAGATTGCAGGAGATGATGCTCGGTATGCAGAACCCACAATTGAAAGCCTTATAGCAAACGTCAAACATATTCATTCATTATGAGAAAAGTTGTGGGGGAGAAAACTCAAGTTCTGGGTCAGATACACGAGGTTTTATCTTATTTTTACAGATTTTAACTTCGCTAGAGACTATCATCTTGCGTAAACCCCCCAACTGTTGCATACTTTAGAAAAGGTGCACAATGGCAGAGATAAATCTGCGACATTACGTTCAAGAGATTGACGACATCATCGAAGAAGGCCAACAGTTAGAGATGGCAATCGCCCATTGTCGTCATATTCTTAAGTCATTTCCAAAGCACATTGACAGTTATCGTTTGCTGGGAAAAGCGTATTTAGAATCAAAGCGTTATGGGGATGCTGCAGACATCTTTCAAAGAGTCCTCTCCGCAATCCCTGATGATTTCGTCTCCCACGTAGGAATGGCAATAATCCGTGAGGATGAAGGTAATATCGATTCTTCAATTTGGCATATGGAGCGTGCTGCAGAGTCGAAACCGGGTAATCCTGCAATCGAACAAGAATTAAAACGCTTAATTGGTAAGCGGGATGGTCTCGAGCCCCAAAGAGTGCGACCTTCACGTGGAGCCCTAGCACGAATGTACTCCCATGGAGAGCTTTTCTCCTATGCTACGACAGAATTAAAGAGAGCACTTGAAGAAGATCCTGATCGTCCGGACCTTCAAGTACTGCTAGCAAATACATACTGGCAAACAGATCAGCGATTAGAAGCGGTAAAATTATGCAGCCGCATTCTTGAAGCCCTGCCCTTCTGCAGAGACGCGAATCGAATTACTGCAGCATTGCTGCTTGAGAGTGGAAAAACAGCAGAAGCAAATTCGAATATGCGTCGTCTTATCGCCCTCGATCCCTATATCGCTGATTTAAGAAGCCCAATGGACGACCCATCGTCGGTTGAGGCTAGCGCGGTTCAAATCGATCGACTTTCTTGGACGCATGGGCAAGCCATGCCTACATCGGAAGATGATCAACCTGATTGGGCGGCATCATTAGGTGTTGACTTGCACAGCGAAACTGAGGAGCCAACAGAGGAGGAAGTACCTACCTGGCTACAACCTTCCGATGAAGCAGCACCAGAAGATGAGGCGGTTGAGGAACCTCAACCTACGATCCACCCATTTGCTGGAGCCGAACCTCCACCTGGAGCCGATATCCCTGATTGGATGCGAGATTCTGGCTGGGTTCAGAACGACGGTACAGCAACTGAAGGTCCGATGGAGATTCCATCGGTCGATATACCCTCCCCCGCAGAATCAGTTGATGCAGGTCCAATTTCACCAGCAGAATTCCCAGATTGGTTGAGCGATATCGCTCCTACTGATCAGCAAATCATTGACATCGATTCCTCCGAGACCAGCGAGACGGTTGAAGCAGGTGTGAGTGAAGACGAATCTCTCGATTGGATCACAGGAGAGCCGGATACTACAGTAGGTGAAATTTCCCCTGAGCCTGATCTGCCTCCCCTTGAGGAATTCATTTCCGAGCCAGATGAAGAACCTGTACAAGCTCCACCTCCCATTGAAGAAGCAGAATACACTTTGGAACCGACCGATCAGGTGGATGAAGCGCAAGTCGAAGAAACACCTGAAGAATACTTCGAACAAGAAGGGGTAATTCCATCGAGTACCCAGGAGTTACCTCCTTGGTTGGAGGCCGATGCTCCAGGGTCAAGTGACACAATCGTCACCTGGCTCGGAGATAAATCCAAAGGGGAAGCACCTCCCCCATCGGACGATATTCCCTCTTGGATGCGTGGAACTGGACCATTAATCGATATTCCCGATGAACTCAAGCCACCGGCACAGCCAGCGTTTGAAATTGATGAAGTGGAATCTGCTGCAGCACCCGAGGAACCCTCAATCTTCGATAGCGATCTGCCTGAAGTGTTCAAAGGTGAACCTGCCCCTCTCGATGAGGTCATATCTGAAACTGAGGACACTCTTCTTGAGGTGCCAGAGATTGAAGGACCGTCCATCGAAGATGAACTAATCCCTGCCGGAGTTGCCTCGATTGATGATGCTCCAGATTGGTTGCAGGAGATTGCAGACGTTGAAGGTCAGGAAGCCTTAACTGAACCACCCGAGCTAGGCATTACCCCAGACCCACTAAGCGAACTACCAGATGAAGAGCAAAAAGCTATCGTTTCCCCAGCATCGGTAGAGGAACCAAAATGGTTGAGCGAAACCGACGACACTCGACCCACACCCCCACTCGAGGAAAGTGTAGAGGCTGAAGCAGCTCCGGAGTGGCTTGAAGACATCGCCGGTGAAGATATGGACTTGACTGAAGATGCGGCGATTCCCGAGGATCAACCTGATTGGCTAAAGGATATCGCTGAGCAAGAATTAGAACCGATATCAGAAGATAAGATAACCGGAGAAGAACCACCAGAGTGGCTTGCCGGAATCAAACTACCTGATGAAATAATTCCCCCGGAGCATGGTACCGAGCAGGAGCCTCCAGATTGGATCCAATCATTAACTGAAGGGGAAGTCGCTGAAGACGATCTTCCTACTACTGATGAAGAACCCCCAGATTGGATTGCCGAGTTAGTGCCCACTGAAGAATTAAAGACCGACCAACCGGAGGGTGAAGAGGAGCCTCCAGAGTGGGTGAAAACTGGAGTGTATGATAAGCCCGAGCTAGAAGAAATCTTGCCGGCAGAAGAACTTGTTGCAGTGGGGGAAGAAGTATTACCAACTGAAGAAGAGGTTGAACCCACCACCGAGCAAATCGAAGAACCAGCCCTTTCAGAACAACCCGAATTTATTCAGGAACCTGTTTCAGAAGATATCGAACCACCAACCCCTAAACCATCGCTTCCAGCTGAAGAAGCCCCTGATTGGCTTATGGATATTGCTGCTGCGGATATCCCCTCACCGCGAATCGAGGTCCCCGGGGAAGCTGCACCTGAATGGTTGCAAGAAGTTGAGATCAGCGAAATTGAAGCAAGTCTAACTCAAGCTGCAAATGATGTCGTAAAAGAGGGTTTGGGTGAAGAAGTCGCGGAAGATCGAGATGTTGTCGCGGCCGAGTCGGAATGGGAGCCGGAATTCGAAGAACCCGTAGTTGAAGAGCCGGTGGAAGGTATTGAAATCGAGGCAGTTGAAGAGCCAGACCTCGTTGAACCAGTTTTAGAAGATGCCATAGAGAGCCTCGCCGCTTTGGTACTGCAGGAGCCTGAACTAGAAGAAATTGTTGAGGAAGAAGAACTCGATACTTCCGAATTAGAAGAAGTGGAAAAAGAAATCGAAAGCCGCCTGGATTGGTTACGGGAATCCGCTCAAGCTGTTACTCCAGAACCCGAAGCCGCTCTCATCGAAGATGAGGTTGTAGGTGAAGTAGTCGACTTCGCATCTCAGGTAACTGAGGAAGTTACAAGTGAAGACGTTGAGCTAATAGTCGATGATATTGTTGAACCCATCGTTGAAACTGAAGAGATAAAAAGCGAACTCGAAGGTGAGATAGAAGAAGCCGAAGCATCTCTCGTAGGCATAGCTGAAGAAATTGGTGAAGAGATTGACGAGCAAGAAGTCTCATCTTTTCTCGATGAGTTGGCTGAAAGCGAAAAATTTGAGGAGCAGGTCGGAAGACCCACTCCAGAGGTTGAAGTTGCTCAAGTGCTACCTCCCGGAGAAGAAATAAGCGAACCTCAGATTGTCGAGCCTGATCTGCCCGAGGATATCGAGGGTGGCTTGGAATGGTTGGAGCAATTAGCAACTGAAGACCAAGTTGAAGAGATCGTTTCACCAGAATTACCGACTGAAATTGAAGAGGTATCTGAGACCGAAGTTCCCGATTGGCTTCAAGAAGTAGCAGAAAAGGCAGAAGAATTCTCTGACGAGGAGGCTGAGCAAGCGATGCTCGAAACCCTCGAGGAAATTGAGACTGTTGATGAATCAGAAGCAGAAGCTGAGTTCGATCCTACAATTCTAGATACCATCGTGAGTAGCCGCTCTGAGCTAAATGCGCTTGTCGCTGAGCACCAGATTGAAGAGAGCTTCACGCCAGAGCAAAAAGTCACAGAACCGACACTAGAGGCTGAGATTCCTGAAGAAGGTGAAGAAGAAATAACAAGTGGTGTTGTCGCAGAAGAACCAGAAGCCGCCGGCCCTCCAATGAATATGTTAGACCGTGCACAGGCGGCGATCCAAGAAGGTGATGTCGAAAAGGCAGTCGAAAACTACATTATGCTCATCAACCAAAAAATTGAAATCGAGGCAGTGATCGAGGATTTGAAGGTTGCAGTTAATGCGTCCCCGGAATCACCCATCCTGTGGCAAACGTTAGGGGACGCATATATGCAGGATGGACAAATCACGGAAGCTATCAATGCCTATCGAAAAGGTATGGAAGCCGTATAACGAAAGCATCTATGACGACGTTAGATACTGAACTCGGGGTTTCCCCCGAGTTCGAATTTTGTGGAGGAGACCGTGGAAAGAACACTCGTCCTATTAAAGCCCGATGCTGTGCAAAGAGGTTTGATCGGAAGTATCATAAAACGTCTTGAAGACCGGGGGCTGCGCATCGTCGCAGCGAAATTCATGAAAGTATCACAAGATCTTGCAGAGCAGCACTATGCCGTTCACAAAGGCAAATCATTCTACACTGGTCTTATTGAGTACATTATTGCCTCTCCGGTTTTAGCCATGGTCTGGGAGGGTCCAGCCGCTATTGCAGCCGTCCGACAGACAATGGGAGCAACTCGTCCTACAGAGGCCTCACCTGGATCCGTGCGTCATGACTATGGGCTCGAAGTTGGAAGGAATCTCACACATGCAAGTGACGGCCCTGAAACCGCTATACAGGAAGTTGCGCTCTGGTTTTCGGACAATGAATTGGTTGATTGGCAACGAGATTTCGACAGGTGGGTATTTGAAACTGTTGATGATTGAAAATTGATGCCTCAATCCACCAGAATAAGTCCCTCTGGGATAAGTCCCTCTGGGATAAGTCTCGCAGATTTAGAACCTCTGGTTGTGTTGACCGGCGCAGGGATTTCCGCTGAGAGTGGCGTGCCTACATTCAGAGGCGAAGGGGGGATTTGGCAATCCCATCGTGCAGAAGATCTGGCAACGCCCTTCGCGTTTGAGCGAAATCCTGAGCTTGTGTGGGAGTTCTACAATTGGCGAAGAAATCTCATTGCCCAATGTTCTCCAAATCCTGGTCACCTAACCTTGGCTCAAATGGAAATCGTAATCAAAGACTTCCTTCTGATCACCCAAAACGTTGATGGCCTCCATCACGTTGCGGGGAGTATCAATATACTTGAAATTCATGGATCGATTTGGCAAATAAAATGCACTATTTGCGGTGAGATTCGAATCTATCGACAGACCGATGAGGCTTCTACCGTCCCAATGTGCCAAGTTTGTGGTGAATTGATGAGGCCAGATGTAGTCTGGTTTGGGGAAATGCTCGATCAAGAAAAATTGAACCAAGCCTTCGAATCGGCGGCACGAGCGAATACGATGTTGGTTATTGGAACCTCCGCTCTGGTTCAGCCCGTCAACACCTTACCCCTAATTGCAAAAGAGGCAGGGGCACGTTTGATTGAAATCAACCCAAGCCCGACGCCTCTCAGCCCCATAATGGATATGCGATTATCTGGTCCATCCGGAGAGATGTTACCGGGATGGTGGGACGAAGTCAAAAAGGTTTCACTGAACTCTAATTAGTACCTTCCCCTCGTGCCATAACTCCTCAAGTTGATAATACTGTCGTAAATCTTTCGAGAAGAGGTGTAAGATCACATCTCCATAATCAATTAGCAACCAACCATCCGAGGGTTCTCCCTCAACACTTTGCTCTCGAATAATATGTTCATGCTTTACCGTTTTCTTAACTTCCTCCGCCAGGGCTTTAAGCGCCCGCTTACTGCTACCGCTGCATATCACAAAATAATCCGTAAATGAACATACATCCACAAGGTCAAGTAGTAATATGTCTTCCCCCTTCTTCTCTTCCAAACTTCCAACGATAGTTCTGGCAATATCAATTGCTGCTTCAGCCATAATCCTCCATCAAAACGTATTGATCAACCTAACACAAGATCAATTTTTGAAACACTTTCAAGACCTGTCATCTAGGGCTAAGTTTACTGCTTCTTTCGCGCTTTGTGCAACGATGATGCTTATCTCTTCATTGTTGGCGTTTTGGGCTTTCCAGGTACCTAAGCCAATTACCTTCCGGCCTGCATTGATAGCAAAGCTAATTTCTGAAAGGGTTCCATAGCTCCCACCAATGGCAATAATCGCCTCACCTGATTGAGCTACTAGAGCATTGCGTGAGTGTCCCAGTCCCGTGGGAATTGCAATTGTTAAGTAATCATTCCCAGAATCAGGATTCGATCCAGGGAGAATCCCGATGGTTAATCCACCCGCACTCACAGCCCCACGTGAGGCCGATTCCATTACACCAGTTCGACCGCCGGTCACAACAGCGACCCCGCGTTTAGCCAAAAGGGTTCCAACTTGTTCAGCTAATTGGCTTTCCTCTTTGGTGCAGGTAGCACCACCAATGACAGAGATTAGTCTCAAACGTTTCATTTTTCTAAATCCAAGTTTTCATGATTAAGCGAGGACGAGTATAAGTGTGTATAAACAGCTCCGGAGGGTTTCAGGTCACTCCTAATGAGTGATATCTCGTTAACAAACTGCGTCTCAATATCAGTTTGTCCAAAGTGATTCAGTTTCTCCCCTATTGCTCGACGATCAGCATTCCCTACATGCCTGCGGACACGCCCTAATGTGAGGTGAGGATGATACGTTCTCTTCTCTCTTGGGAAATTAAGATTCGTCAATCCATTTTCAAGTCGCAATTGAAGATCTTGAAGAATCCCCTGCGTTTCTTTCACGCCCACCCAAATTACCCTGGGACTTTTGCAATTAGGAAAACAGCCCACTCCTTGGATTGATATTGGGAAGGCACCTATTCCGTGGCTTATCTCATCCATTACGTGCTGGATTTGAATAATCGCATGCTCTGGAGTATCGCCTAGGAATTTCAATGTCAAGTGAATGCCCGATGGCCTAACCCACTTTACATTATGTGACCCAATCGAAGAACTAAAGCTTTGGGTAAGATCGTCCAACATTTCATAAACATTGTCCGTGAGATTTGCCGCAATAAATAAGCGCATAGGGGATTCCCTAATCGATGAATTAGTGATGAGCTAGACTCAGT
>JAGLGG010000052.1 GCA_023144145.1 Anaerolineales bacterium
GCGTTATCGTATTCGTCAACTACCAGACCGGCGAAGAGGGGTTCTCTCTGGGGCATGTCTATATGATAATGGAATATTGAAAATAGGGATATTAATTTTTTATAAAAGTCGGGGTGGTATTTAGTCTTCCTCCTCCTGCATCATCTCCCTGAGTTTAGCCTCTGTTTTCAATGTTATTCTAGCAAGCCTTTCAGCTTCTACATCTTCTGCCCGGTCACCGGTAATTCTCAAACAAATCTGGAACGCTTTGTAACTTTTAGCCTGGTTGTGCATATAATAATCAGAGAGAGCGCATGCTAAATTTCCAAGACTTGTACGAATCCTACGCACCCGAAGTGTATCGTTTTGTCTTTTGGCTTGCAGGAGACAGCTTTGAGGCAGAGGACATCACTTCTGAGACCTTCATCCGCGCCTGGACGAAGAACTCCAGAATCCGCACCGAAACTCTCAAGGCATACCTTTTCACAATCGCCCGGAACGTTTTCCTGGAACAGCACAGAAATAGAAAACGCCAGGTTGCCCTCAAAGACGATATGCCAGATCCTGCCCCCGGGCCGGATAAACTGGTCGAGTCCCAACTCGAATTGTCGAGAGTGCGGAGAGTTCTCCAGACTATCCCGGAGATAGACCGTACAGCTTTTGTTTTGCGCGTCCAGCATGAACTGCCCTACGCCGAAATAGCCCGTGTCTTGAGGTTGTCCCTTTCAGCCAGCAAAGTGAAAGTGCACCGCGTCCGAAAAAAGCTTCTCTCTACTTTAACCGAAAAGGAGGTTGCTTGATTATGGAAATTACAAAGAATGTAATCCTCGATCTGCTGCCGTTGTATATGGCTGATGAAGTCAGTGCAGATACGCGTGCCCTGATTGAGGAATACCTGGAAACCGATCCGGAACTCGCCGAAATTGCTAAACAATCAGCGGCAGTGGAACTTCCGGGCGATATACCTGTTCCGCTTACACAGGAGGATGAAATGAAAGCCTACAAAAAATCTAAAACGATAATGGTCGTGACAATCGTGCTCCTGGCGGCACTGATGGCCACAATCCTGGGGATAACTCTGCTGGCGTTTTTCGTCTCAGCATAGTCGGTCAATAGAAAGGAGTACTTTCATGAATAATTCCAACCTAACCGTGGGCCAATTCTTCAAGGTTGTGGTCAGCGGGCAAGCTTACCTCAACCTGCTCTATTTACTGGTTGCCTTTCCGCTCGGAATTTTCTACTTCGTCTTCCTGGTTTCCGGGCTTTCGACAGGAATCTCCTTATTGATCATTTGGGTGGGCATCCCCATCCTGCTGCTGGTAGGCGTCGTGTGGTGCGTATTGGGCAGCTTCGAGCGTTTTATGGCTATCCACTGGCTGAAAGAGGATGTCCCTGCGATGGCGGGCCCATCAAACGAAGACGCTGACATCTGGACACGCTTCAAAGAACACTTCGCCAATCCATTCACCTGGAAGAGCCTGCTCTACCTGTTTCTGAAATTCCCGCTAGGGCTCGCTACATTCGTGATTCTGGTCACGTTGATCTCCCTGACGCTGGCTTTCCTGACCATGCCGTTCACGTATGAGTCCCTGCAATATTTCCAGGGCGGGTTCTTTGGCACGGGTCTGCTGGCATGGCACATCGACAGCCTGACCGATGCCTTGCTCGGGGCTATGATCGGTCTGATGCTGTGGCCGGTGACCCTGAACATCACCAATGGGTTGGCTTGGGTTCATGCCAAATTTGCCAGGGTGATGCTGAGTGATGATCCAATTGGCGGATTTACTGCCATTGCCGCGAGCGCTTAATTACTCAAGCGGATCTTTATACGATGCTTAGCTAAATGTCGGAAGTCTTGAGCAAAAACGCCGCTGGTTTGAGGGCTTGCAGCTTATGCCTTGAGCCATTCCAAGGCTTTTTGGCGGATCAGAAAAACTTTAACTGGAAATTCTCTCTCTACACCGAATTTCTCGATATACTGAAAATCATTCCATCTCTCTTTGCATGTCAACAAGGCGAATTTGGTTTTTTTGAGGATTTCTGTATCGAAGAAGGAATCCATAAAAACGGAAAGTGATACTTTAGTAGGCAAAGATTCTACATCTATTGCATCGATGAGCACTGATTTAATTTGGTGTTCTTTGCCAAGATTCTCAATTTCGCGCCTTGAGTAATCCAACTCACCTATCGCCACATTTTCCCATGTGCGAATATTAATCAGGTTGTCTTTTGCGATGTAGTCAATTTCCCAGGTCATTCTCCAGTACCCTCCGTTGGCTAACGATCTTGATCAAATCTCTTTGCCCTCACCAAATTCCCCTCATAATTCTGTGCGTCGAACGTGCTTGCCATTCTTGCTAACTTGAATGAGACAGAAAATATTAGTAAGTTGAGGTCTCCACCCGCCTTGATTATAGAACGGGACCTATAGCACTGAACTTATCGACTGAATTAAAAATATCAGCCCTTGTTGCTGATTTGAAGTGCCAGGGTATCGAGTCAAAATGTGATATGAAAACTAATGACAAACCGTGGAATTGTTAGTGATCACAACAGTTTCTCAAGTAAGTCGATCATTTCTTCATCGCCACCCGCCGGAGGCGACCAATCAACCTGGATTACTTCCACTTCCTGCTGTTCCAGGCTATCTGCAAATCCACTAACGCCCACGTTGATTACCACCAGCTTTTCGAGAAGCAGTTCTTGATCCTTGTCCTTCATGAAACACTCTCCTGGACTGGTTTTAGAAGCTCACAACAGAAAAGGGATGCTTTCGCATTGCTGTGGAACACAATCACGCCCGCTTCACGCAGTAGTTTTTCTTGTAAGTCCAATTCCTGCGGATCTTTGTCCGTCCCACATATGGAAGCGACAACGGTCAACTCTCCGCCTTGTTGCTGTTTCATCTGCTTCGCTTCAAAGATCGCGTCAAGCAAGTCTCCCACAGGGTCCATGGAAGCGTTGTAACCGAGAATGAAATCTAAAAGTAAGACGGCGACCGAGGGATCTCGCCCTTCGCTCAAGATGCGCTTCGATCGCATTGTGCTGTCGATCATGGGGTGGGGTTTACCAAATGTATAGGTCTCATCGCCCATGTCGATGAGCGTATGCTCGAGGCTTTTATCGGGGTGAGCGAGGCTGTTTTTGGGATCCAGAGGTGCATTTGAGTGAGTCATGATACTAGCCTCGGTCAAGATTAACTGAGATTGGTAGCAAAATGTCCCACCAGCAAATAGCCCCCGAACGTAGCGCTGCTCGGGTGTCCAACTTGCTCGAGCGTTTGTTGCTAAATCGCGCTCCTGGTTTGTAAGTGTTAGCTTCGCAAGTTCCTGCTTCTCATCGACGTGTTGGATCGCTGATAAAACTGCATGATCGATGGTTGGCGCCCAGGCTAATGTATCTCCCCACTCGGCTGTTTCCATCCGTGCGCCAAGAAAGCAGCCCACAACCGGCTTGCTGCAACCCTTAATTCGTTCAAGAAGTAGCGCGAGGGTTGCGACTCCGGGGGGCTTGGCGATGATCGTAATGACCTTCGTTTGCGCGTTGGCTTCCAGCGCTTCCAGTGCCTGGAGGGTTGTGATCCCGCCGATCTCATCCGAAAGATCATGGCTCCCCGTGCCAATTGCGTGAGAAATTCCATAACCAGCGTTGTGGATCTGGCATGTAAATTCCTGCAGTCCAGTTCCCGATGGCCCAATTGCGCCAATTGACCCTCTGTTTACGACGTTTGCAAATCCGATTCCAGTACCCCCCAGGATGCTGGTCCCGCAATCGGGTCCCATGACGAGCAGACCCTTCTCCGCCGCTAATTCTTTGAGCTCGAGTTCACCCTCAATTGGCACATTGCTGCTGAAGATGAATAAGTTCAACCCGTCTTCCAGGGCTTTTCTTGCTTCGCGAAGGACATATTCTCCTGGGATGGATAGCACTGCCAGGTTGGCATGTGGTTTCTCGGCGATAGCATCCTCAAGGCTATGAATACGGGGGCCTGACAAATTTTCTTCGAAGGCGTGTAAAGCATGATCTAACTCTCTCAAGACACTTTCAACAACTTGAGCGCTCTCCCCGATCACAGCGACGATCAAATCGTTGGGGTTGGCTTTGGTGATCTCGTCTCCACCTATGCCAATGTCGACCAGAAGCTGCTTGTTCTTGTCGCTGCCCATCAGGACAGCTGTCTGCAACACACCTTCAGCTTGCGAAAGTCGTTTATTGACGCCCATGAGAAACACTGAGTCGTAGTATTGGTTCTTCCGAATTACGAAACCTGAGGCCATTACGATGCTTCTCCTGTTGATGGAATGCTTCAAGTTATTAATTGTTGTATTTCTGACCAAATGCGATCAACGCACCTTTGAAGCAGTCAATCGGTGCCCGGACCAAGCCAGCGCCGATAATAGGGTAACCTGGATCTTTATGTGCAATCGCTGTATCAATGATGGGGTTAATATTTGTTTGCACGACTTTGCGAATGTCAATTCCCACTGACGTGCCAGCAAATCCCAACGCTGGCATTCTGTATGTTGGATGGGTGGAGGTGGTGATCTTTCTCATTTCACGCGTATGCTCTAATGCGTCCTCGGGCGTCCCTCCAACGAGTGTCAGGATCCCAGGAGCTCCCCCGAGGGAAAAGGCGCCCCAACCGACCGTTTCGGCAATGGCAGAATCCCCCATATCTAATCCTGCGTCGCCGGCAGAGTAACCTGGTAGGTACAACCCATCGACGACAGGCGCCTGAGCCGTATACCACTCATTGCCTAACCCGCTGACGCGAATTCCAAACTCGGTTCCGTTTCGTGCCATCGCGGTGACAACGGTGCTGTACTCGATGCCGCTCGCAGGATCAGTAATCGCTTTGCCGCAGGCCATCGCCAATCCGAGGAAGATCAAATTATGCCCAACGAGGTAATATAGTGTCGGGAGGGCTCGTTCCTTGGGAATATCCGCTTCCGAGATCGCAATCGCCATTTTATTGGCGAATATACTCGAGGATGCACTGTGCCGGTTGTGTAGCTCATCACCCATTTGGAGCGCTTGAATAATGATCGGATTCAGTTCCAATCCTCCCATCTTCTGCAGTGCTTCTCGGAGCGTTGGCGCCCAGACATCACGCCATTGCCGCAATCCATCCAGCGCATCCTCATTGAATTCACCAAATTGCTGTCGGCCCTCTACCTGCCGACAGAAGGCGCGGTTACCGAATGCTCGATTTTCCACAACCCAGACTGGAGCTGTTGGTGAGATCGTGCCTGCCATGGGTCCGACTGCGTCATGATGATGGTTTGGTTCCAGCCGGATCTTGTCTTTTTCGAGCATAGCTCGGGCTTCATCCGGATTTGCTGCCCATCCCTCGTAAAGCACCATGCCAATGATGGCGCCTTGCTGCGCGCCGCACATACGGCCCCACTCGATCGGTGGACCCGAGTGGGTGATCATCATCCCCTCCAAACCGGGGATCACCTCACCTGCCGGGGCAATGTCGACGAGAACTGGATCTCCAGATGTGAGACGACCTACGGTTTCTTTGTTCGCCTTCTCGATTTTTTGTTTTATATCCATAAGACTGCCTTCCTAAGATGTGACATATGAAGGGAAAGTTCGAACCTGGGGAGTATTTGGTGTGCTCATGCCAACTGTGACCAATAAGCCAGTCAATACTCCAGCAAGCAAATCCCA
>JAGLGG010000053.1 GCA_023144145.1 Anaerolineales bacterium
GAGTTAATGTCATCCTGAGGGAGCGACAGCGACTGAAGGATCTCGTTTTCCGAATATAAATTTTGTTCATCACCAAAAACGAGATTCTTCGTCGCCAAGGCGCTCAAAGAACGAAGCGCCTTCGCTCCTCAGAATGACATATCCGTAAGTTTCTTCATCTCTTCAGGAAGCTCTTTCTTCTTAAATGATATGAGCACTCCCAAACGGTCACCTGAGACTATAGCATCATAAGTCTCAGGCCACGATAAACTCTACAACTTCGGAAATCTGGGCAATACGGTTGCTGCGGTGGGAATAAAAATCCGATCACCGGGCTTCAAATCCGGGGGCGATTCTCCGTCGGCCTTCATCGGCGTTCCCTGGAAGATGTAGATCGGCGTACCTTCAGCACTGAATTTGTTATATACATAGGCTTGTCCAGTTAAGTAATTATCTTGATCCGCCGCACAACTTGTCACAACGCCAATTGTCAACCCACGTTTATCCATCACAGGATCGCCGATATGGACCATGCGTACACCCTTTTCATTACATCTGAAACGGATCACTCCGCTATCACGTTTCTCTTCGAGCTCCAAAAACCGATCTCTTCCAATAAACCAGGGCTTGTACGTTTTCACATAATTACGGAAACCGGCATCCCCAACAGTGAGATTCAACTCTCCTCCCATCTCATGTCCGTATAATGGAAGCCCGGCTTCGATTCGCAATGAATCTCGTGCTCCCAACCCAATAGGTCTTAATCCCATCGGACCTCCAATATCCAAGAGCGCTTTCCATAGAACGACCGATTTATATGGGTGAACGAACAATTCGTACCCAATTTTCTCACCCGTATACCCTGTTCTGGATACGATCAGATCGATTCCACCGAGCGTTACCCCACACAATTCACCCCGCTTTAGTTTGTTGATTTGTTTGCATGTTGCTTCATCACAATGTAAGGAAAGTAAGATCTGTCGAGATAAGGGACCTTGAATGGCAATATCCACTAACATATCTTTCCCCTCTGCGGGGTCCCGTAAGTTACGCAGGATCACACCCCGGCCAAAAGTGCGCGCCCATGGCCGTTTGTTGTCCACACAGATCTTGCTTTGGCGAACAGCATTGAGATATGCCCAGTCTTTATTATCGTTGGAGGCATTCACCACCATGAGATATTTCTCAGGTTCGCGCCGATATACCAACAAATCATCGATCACGTTCGCATCAGAATCCAAAAAGTGTGTATACACAGATTGGCCTAGCTTAAGGTAGCTAATATCATTCCCACAAACACTATCCAAAAAAGGAGCTGCGTCTGGGCCTTCTGCTTCGAAAATGCCCATATGAGTGACATCGAACAAACCTGCTGAGGTGCGGACTGCCTGATGTTCCTCCCTGACCGACGTGTACCAGAGCGGCATGTCCCATCCGGCGAATGGAGCCATCTTGGCGCCCAGTTCCTGGTGGATCGCAAATAAAGTTGTATGTTTCAGATCTGTTTCACCTTCAACCTCTTCCCATTCAAATTTAGGAAGGCCTTCACCCGACGTTTCCTTCATCCCGATGTAGAAGGGTTTCTGGATGCTTTCCCTTTCACCCTCGGATGTGACTGGATCATCATCAAGCGATTCTTTGACGATTACCGGACCGGGGGATTTCGCCAGGAGATCATCCCCACTCACAGGGACGAATCCATCCGAGAGCGCGCGCAACCACGTTGCACTGAGGTTGGCCTCCTTGGAAGGAACACTGAGAAGAAATTCATGTGGAGACTTACAGGTAAGGGTCCCCTCGATGATGCCATTCGGTGTAGTAAGACTTGTTGGCTGACTCGAAGATGGTTCTAAAGCCTCAATATCGCTGCTCAGGGTGATATTGAGGAATTGACGAACCCGTTCGCCGCGAATGCTATAAACAGTCCAATCTCCTGCTCTTTGAGGTTTATCTTCAATGTAGTAAAAGTGTGGATATCCATGTACCGTGGGGTCGAAATCTATCCCGGCCCATTCTGCCAATTCGCGAACCCGAATTTTAGCCGCTTCGAGGACACTAAACTCAATTTTGGCGCGTTTATTGAGTCTTCTGCGGGATTTCAAAAGGTAGGGCGTCGATGCCAGGAGGACATCCGCGATGACATTAGCAATTTTTATTGTTTCAGATTCTTTGAAGCCTCGCTGGGTTATCCATGATGTTCCCATCCGAATACCAGTGGGATCTAAGGCGGATGTATCCCCCGGAATGGTGTTCCGATTTACCACAATTCCTGCCAAATCCAAAATTCGTGCGGCCATGTCACCTGAGAGAGGGGTTCCATCCGGACCTGTCACAAATTTGCAATCGATATTCGTAAGATGAGTATCCGTCCCGCCGAACGCGATCGGAAATCCGCGCTCCTCCAACCGTCTTGTTAGGGCGGCGCAGTTCTGAATAACTTGATGTTGGAGTGCACTAAAGCGCTTCGTTTGAGCTAGTTTAAAGGTAAGGGCCAACGCAGCAATGACATTAATGTGCGGACCGCCCTGCTCGCCTGGAAAAACGGCACGATCAATCTTGTTTGAAATTTGATGATCGTCAGTGAGGATGACTGCTCCCCTGGGACCATTCAAGGATTTGTGTGTGGTTGATGTAATGACATGTGCATGGCCAACCGGAGAGGGGTAAGCTCCAGCAACAACCATTCCAGCGACATGGGCAATATCCGCCAACAAATAAGCTCCGACCGAGTCCGCAATCGCACGAAACCTTGCCCAATCGGCTGCCCATGGGTAGGAGGAATATCCTGCAATGATCAACTTAGGCCTATGCTCGTTAGCCAGATCCTGGATGGATTGATAGTCAATTCGCTGTGTTTGGGGATCAACCGTGTAGTGCACAATGTCATAGAATTTCCCGGAGCGGTTAACTGGGGAGCCATGCGTAAGGTGTCCGCCATGGAGCAAACTCATGCCCATCACCGTATCACCAGGATCGAGTAATGCATGATAAACAGCGTTATTGGCAGGTGCTCCCGAAAGGGCTTGCACATTTACATACAAATCGTCAGCAGTAAGGCCATTCGTGGCAAAGGCTTCCGCGCAACGTCGCCGGGCTAAAGCCTCAATTGCGTCTGCATACTCGACGCCTTTGTAATAACGGGGATCGGAATAGCGCCTGTACCAGGCTAAACGGGTCTCATAGTCTAAGATTTCGTCCTCGGTCAACCAACGCGTATCTTCCTCTGGATACCCCTCGGCGTACAGGTTTTGGAATGCTGAATCAAGGGCATCTCGTACGGCAAGAGGTGAAGAACTTTCACTCGCAATCAAGATAATTTTTCGGAATTGTCGCTCAGATTCAAGCTGCG
>JAGLGG010000054.1 GCA_023144145.1 Anaerolineales bacterium
TTTGAGGCAATTCTAAAAGCCGGCTACAGGTGTGTCAAGCTGATACGGTAGCACTTGGATCGTAAATAAGAGCAAGCACAATTTCGAGGCGAATGACACTTTGGAACACTGTTGCCTGTAGATTCCCTACCTGTTCATAGAAATTTTTTCAGCCTTAGGGGATAGGGGTTTCGCCACCGGCGTATACCCATAGGTTAAAAAGGTCTGCTAGGTCACAGGAGCAGATCGTCTCCGCCGTATCTTGAAATCCCTCGCTGGTCGCAAATCCATATTTGTAATTCTCATAGTAGATTTTGAGGAATTCTGCGAACGCTTCATCCCCAAGCTCTAGCCTTAACTGTTCAATAAAGAGTGCACCTTTGGCGTAAACAAATAGAACGTAATCTCCAGGAGGGTCATACTCACCCACACTAAGACCAATAGGCAAAGTTGGATCGGGGTGGTTCCAAAGCTGAGAGCGATTGTAGCTTAGCAAGCTCGAGGCACGTCCTGTACCAATGAAATTCTCATAGTAGAGTACTTGTGAATAGCTTGCGAGGGCTTCATCGAGCCAGGGTTCTCTGAGTTGATCGTTTCCAATCAAGCCATAAAACCATTGGTGTGCAACTTCATGAACGGTGGGGTCGATGACATCAAATTCACCCAAGGTGCCGATAAAAACCAGTCCCGGGTATTCAATCCCCCCAAACCCGCCAGGAACATCTACCAGGTCTAGCTCGGGATATGGGTAGTGTCCAACCAGTGAGGAGAACAATGAGAACTGCTGCGCAGCAGCTTTCATCATTGTTTCACCGTCATCCAAATGACCTGGCAGGACCCACCCATTTAGAAGCACTCCATCTACTTCCCGCGTGATATTCTCAAATGGGCCAAGAACAAAGGCAATATCCCGCATCGGACCCGAGACAAAGGTTTTGGTCTGATATCCATCCTCTGATGGGCTTGTGGTTATTTCAACGCCACTTGTAACCAGCTCGATTTCAGCCGGAGAAGTAATTGTGACGGTATAGAAAGCGATATCTGAATTGGTCGTATCACCAACAGGCGGGGCAGGTTCCTTTTGCCACTCGCCATCAATCAACCTTGGCACTAAGGGGTAAAAGGTTGGTGCTGCCAGAATCGAGTAGCTAATCCCAAAGCGCTTTAATCCAATCTCCCCAATGGTGCCCGAAGCTTCAATGGTGAAAGGAAGGCTGATATCGGCAATTCCACCGGGAGGCAATTCGGGCGATATCGGAGCTTGAAGGAATAAATTACCCTCACCATATGCAGGCTCTACGAAGACATCGTTAACGATCAACGGCCCTGCCACCATTTCTGCCTGATACTGTAAGTCATTTGGCCAGAGCATCAGGACGATGTCCTCGAGCGGTTCATCTAAGGGATTGATAAACCGGATACGTGCCAAACCTTCAATCGTAGCAATTTCATTCTCGGGATCGAAATCCACCTTAACCTCAATCCAATAGCGCGTCGCATTTTTCAGAGAGCCGATATCATCACTAAATTCAGCTAGCAGCCCGGCCTGTTGTGCTTCAAGGTCATCCAACTCGACATCCAATGTGGAAAATGGTAGAGGGGTTACTGTAGGGGTGTGGCTGGGCTCCGGAGATGGAGTTGGTGTTCGAGTTTTAGGAATGGGTGTGAAGGTAGAAGTAAGTGTTGGGACGAACGTATGCGTCGGCGCTGCAGTACTCTGGCTGCCGCAAGCCGATAGAAGGAGAATGATCGGAAGAAGTGCGAATTGCTTCTGCATGTCCAGACAATTATGCCAGAAATAACATTCGAGGAGTAATGCACCCAAACTTATATAGGACTTAATTTTTCGAGATAGATCCTGCCATCCTTAGTCAGAGCGTCCCTCTCCTGTCATTCTGAGGAGCGAAGGCGCTTCGTTCTTTGAGCGCCTTGGCGACGAAGAATCTCGTTTTTGGTGATGTACAAAATTTATTTTCAAAACGAGATTCTTCGTCGTTCCGGCAGATCCTCTATACGTAAACACCCTGGTAAATTGCCTCCACTCCTCAGAATGACAGCTCTCCGCGGTGGTCCTGTTGTTAATAGCGTAATGACGGCTCTCCATTGTGTTCCTGTTGTTGACCACGTGAATTACTGCAGAATGTACAAAATTCCATCCGGAGATTAAAAACCCGACTTGACAGGTATTTTTCCTTTGTGTTAGAGTCTCGCCAGTTGATAATCGAGCATCAAACAGAGCTCGATCGCTCAAAATACTCTCAAAGGAGGCCACTACATGTTTAGCATCAATGAAGTTGTGATTTGCACCTGTGCAAGTGCGCCTCGGGAGTCTGATCTTCACTGATCTGTCCCCCTCTGATCTGACCTCTATGTCAATATTGAATGACAGGGTCACGGGCGCAATTGCCTGCCCGTGACCTTTTTCTATTCGCCAACGATTGGTGGATATCTCCCTCTGAGCATAAACATCATGGGCCCTGAACGGAAGCGTAGTTTTTCGATTGAACGACATTCAACCTGCAGATGAAGATCTTTGTCTGGGGAATTATGGAAAGGAGCATAGCGATGACTGTTGAAAAAATCTTAGCAAATACAAAACTTACTACGAGACATACAACTTTTCTAATAGAAGGAAACAAAAAAAACACATCATGGACGAAAACGAACACTTAACAACCTATGACAATGACCCATATGAAGCGTATGCCGCGATATTTGACCCGATGCTGAGCGATCGAAAAGCAAGGCGAAAGCGTTTGCCCAAGCCCTTTCACAGGCCTAAAGTTAATACAGAGCAAATGCTTGAAAGCCTTGTGGAAGAAGTTGGCTGGGAACTTGAGTTTAAAACTTCCTATCGACCATCAAAATATGAAGCAGGCTGGTTGCTCAGCTCGTTACGCCCCTTTTTGGAGCAAGCGCTGATCTCAGACATTATCTCGATCGTGAAAGGAGGTAAAGAAGCCAGTGTGTATTGCTGTGCTGCCCATCCAACCATGGAGGTGAAATGGCTGGCTGCGAAGATTTACCGACCAAGGATATTCCGCGGGCTAACAAAGGATCAGATTTATCGGGAAGGGCGAGATGTCCTGACCAGTGATGGCGACATTGTTCACGAAAATAAAGACCGCGAGGCTCGTGCCATTGGAAAGAAAACTGCGTTTGGGGTGCAATTGTCCCAATCTTCCTGGCTGATGCACGAGTTTCAGGCGTTGGAACGGCTTCATCGGGCAGGCGGGATCGTCCCTAAGCCATATAAAGCTGGGCCCAACGCGATCCTGATGGAATTCGTTGGTGAGGGCATTCTCGCCGCGCCCACACTGAACACCATTAGTCTGAGTAAGGCTGAGGCGAAACGCCACTTTGACCAAATTCTGGAGAACGTGGAATTGATGCTTCAACATAATCTAATCCACGCAGATTTGTCAGCCTATAACATCCTGTACCATGAGGGAGAGATTGTGATTATCGACCTCCCCCAGGTTGTTCACTCACTTGGAAATCGGAACGCACCAGTAATTCTCGCACGTGATATCTTACGGATTTGCGAATACTTTACGAAGCAGGGTGTGGAATGTGATGCCCAACAGATATCCAGGGATCTATGGGGGCGATACCTCAGAGTACCTGGTCATATCCTGAGGGCGGATGAATCGCGGCTTGCAGATCTTTATCCTGGAGTGTTCGGCGATCCCATGGGTTAAATAGCAAAGGGGAGTGAGACTATCTATCTCGCTCCCCTTTTGATTCAAATAATAGGTTAATCATCCAAACTTGATTCTATAAAACTGGCAACATCCTTCTGAAGCTGGGTCAGGGAGCTGACGTCAAGGTAAAACATATGCCCTGCTTCATAGTGGGCCATGGTGACGTTCTTTCGAAGCTCAGGATCGATGTTCATATGGGTAATCATATACTCAGTAGCAAAATGCGGCGTCGCCAAATCATAGTACCCCTGCCCCACAAACACTTTCATAAAGGGGTTCTTGGCGACCGCACTGCGCAAAGATTCAGCGGTGTTCGGCAGCTTACCCTTCTCCCACTCCCAATTCTCACCTACCTTCGTATTCAGAGGTTCGTAAGTGAGATCGGTCTCGATCTTCAATTCGGTTCGAGCATAGTCGTTGAACATTGAGGTGTACGGCGGTTTGATAGCGAGCATGGAGGGATCGAACTCTGGCACTTCAGTAACAGCGATTGCTTCAACTCCTTTGAAGCGAGAATCTAGACGGCCGACGCTTCGGTTTTCACTGCGCAGTAATTCTTTACAGAAACGATGGATGTTGATGCGTAGGTTTGTGCCAAGAACATAGTCCAAACTTAGGCCCGTGTAACGAGCCAGTTGTTCCGCTACTTGATGGCGCTCATCTTCGCTGAGCTTATCACCTTTCATTAAGGCAACGGTATATTCATTCTCAGACCACGCTTCGACTTCATCGAGCAGATTGTGCAGTTCTCGTTTCTGCAGATCCTCATCGAGTTTGTTGTGATACCGGGCCGTAGCTGAATATGTAGGGACGAAGAGCTGGAAGGGCAAATCGTCACCAATCTCAAAAAAGATGGGTCGTAACTGCACCGCGGTTGAAATCAAGAGAATTCCGTTGAACGCAATCCCTTCTTCAACCAGGTGACCCGACAGGCCAGCAGCGCGCGTGGTTCCATAGCTTTCGCCAGCCAGAAAAAGCGGTGAAGACCAACGCTGGTAGCGTGTGAGATAGAGACGGATGAACTTTCCGACTGATTCAATGTCACCCTTCACGTTCCAATATTTCTTATCGAGCTCTTCCTTTGCGGCACGGCTGTAGCCAGTCCCCACTGGATCGACGAAAACGAGATCTGCAAAATCCAGCCAGGTGTGCTCATTCGATTCGAGCGTGTACGGCGGTGCTGGCATCCAACCCTCATCCTGCATTTTCACGCGCTTTGGTCCGAGGGTACCCATGTGCAGCCAGATGGAGGCAGAACCAGGCCCACCGTTAAAAACGAACATGAGCGGTCTTTGTGAGTTGTTACCTGCGTCGTCCAGGGTATATGCAACGAAGAAAATCTCAGCTTCAGTCTCATCGAATTCATCTTTGAGAGGGATTACGCCTGCAGTTGCTTTGTATTTCAGGGTGCGGGACTTAAGCATGAGCTCGTGTTGGGTTTCAACCGGTTCAATCCCCAACATCTTGCGTTTCTTTTCCTTATCGTCTGCTGTCTCTTTGGTCTTTGGTTTTTCTTCTTCTGTCATGATGGCATTTCCCTTTGAGTGATCGGAGTAATCGGTGATTCAATGCGTATTCTACATTAAGATGGATCGAGCTTACTCCCGCTAGCTCTCCCAATTAAATGGCAAACAACCATCTCGTGATATGCGATGGCTGAAATCAAGATGAACGCAAGCTGCTCTGCACGCCAAGAACTAGATTGAGAGACTGACCACTCGCTCCAACTTTAAGATCCCCCTGTTTCTTCCTTATAAACGAAACTATATCTTACTAAGACCTTAGTTCAATTAACCGTGAAAAATTGTGGAGACATACCAGAGATGACAAAGAAGCGTCGTTATCAAGACAGAATTTGGTGCCTTGGTGTATTCTGTTTCTCACTCATGATATTTCATAAGTGATCCTTCAGGGCGTACTCGATAGCCTGTTCCTGGGTCATGGGGTTGCCCTTTTCCAATGCGGTGCTTAGCTTTTGAGGATCTAGTTGGTCTTTCAAGACATCCATATCCCGATCTCGAACGATTAGATCTGCTGGAGCCAACGGCGCACCTAAGGCATCAAGCAAGGCTTGTGTGGCTCCAAAAATCACAGCAGCCCTTTCCAGTTCTTCGTTGACCAGATCCAATCCCGCAATGCCTTCCAGACACTCAATTATGCCCTGCTTGTTTCCCGCCTCTTGCTGCAGTTTTATGCTTTCCAGGAATAGGCCGCGGGCGCCTTCTATATCGTTTTGGTGACGCGCAACTTGTCCTAACTTGTGTAAGCCTGAGGCAATTCCAAGTTTCGCATTCATTGCACGAAACAGCTCCAGGCTCTCTTCGTAAAGGGATCGAGCCTTTTCGTAGTTTCCATCTACACGAGCAAGATCGCCTAAACGATTCAACACATCAGCCACAGCTTCCTGATTCCCTCGCTCCTGCCAGAGAAGTAATGCTTGCTCGAAACTACTGCGTGCTGAGACATAATCTCCCAAATGATATGCGACCAAGCCCATATCACTCGTCAATGTCAGGGTTCTCGCCGTATCACCGATCTGTTTATAATAATTTAGGCTATCCGCAAACAATGTCTTTGCCTGATCATAGTTACGCTGGTCAAATTCTAGGTGTCCTGAAAAATGTTGTGCCTCTGCGAGTCCATCATCTATCCCCAACTTGCTCCACAATTGAATACTTTCGTCAAAGCAAGATTGGGCCTCGGAGTAATCACCTTGCTGCCACGCCAGAGCACCGCTTCCGGAAAGTGCTTTTGCACGCGCTTTTGTGTTCCCCTGAAAGCGCTCAATGGCCAAAGATAACCAATTTCTTCCCTCATTGAGATAGCCATGCATATACCAGTACATGAACATTGTGCCGGCAAGCAGCGACCCCGATTCAGCATCACTACCCTTGGGTTTTTCCGCAAGCGCCCAGGTTAAAGCGCCCCGTAAATTGTCTTGTTCCAACTCTAACTTTCGATCCCAACGAGCATGTTCATCCGCAAGTAGTTCGGGTTCGACCATTTCTGCTAAATTAAGGAAATAGACAAGATGTTCGCGCCGGACTGGTTCTTCTTCCTTGGCTTCTCTCAATCGTGTGAAGGCATACGCTCGAATGGTTTTCAGCATACTATATCGAGTTTCCCCATCCTGCTCGTCTACAACTACCAAGGACTTACTTACCAGGCCAGCTAACAATTCCAAAACCTCTTTTGTTTGAATCTTAGGCCCCAAATATCCTTCTAAGGAGCCCACCATCTCAGCCGCCTCCAACGTCCATCCACCTGAAAAGGCAGATAACCTACGGAATAAAATGCGTTCCTCCTCTGAAAGCAAATCATGGCTCCAATCGATGAGTGCACTCAAGGTCTGGTGACGGGGCAATGCCGTTCGGCTTCCCGTCGTGAGCAGTTTAAAACGATCGTCCAAACGGAAGGCAATTTGCTCCGGTGACAGCATTCTAAAGCGAGCTGCCGCGAGCTCGATGGCCAGGGGAATTCCATCTAATCTATGGCAAATCTGAGTCACAGCATAGCTGTTTTGCTTGTTGAGTTTGAAAGAAGGTTGGATGGCACTGGCGCGATCAAGAAGTAATCGCACAGCCTCTGACTGAGCAATTTCATCGACTGAGGAGGTGGGCACCAAGCTGGGCAATTCCATGGATGGAACGTAGAAGATGTGTTCGCCCTTGATGCCTAACTGTTCTCGACTTGTCGCTATTAACTTGACGTTTGGGCAAGCATGTAAAAGGCTATCCACGATCTGAGCACAAGCTTCAATCAGGTGTTCGCAGTTGTCCAAGAGCAATAAAATGGACTTATCACAAACAAAATCTATCACCGCTGTCAATGACGGAGGTCCGGCTTGTTCTCGAATCCCCAGAACGGCTGCAAT
>JAGLGG010000055.1 GCA_023144145.1 Anaerolineales bacterium
ACTTGCAGGGCGAGACGGGTTTTACCAGAGCCACCAGCTCCGATCAAAGTGAGCATACGTGATTGGGTTAGCAGTTTCTTGACCTGGTCCATTTCCTGTTCACGGCCAATGAAGCTCGTAAGTTGAAGGGGTAGATTGTTCGGACATACGTCCACAGTTTTCAGCGACGGGAATCCCGATTGCAGATCCGGCACAACGACCTGGTAGATGGTCCCAGCCCGGATCAAATCCCTTAAGCGGGGCGATCCCATGTCACGCAAGGTCACATCTTCTGGGAGGTAATCTTGCACAAGCTCTGCAGCGGCGAGGGAGAGCAAGATCTGTCCCCCATGACCAGCCGATAGAAGGCGTGATGTGTGGCTCAAGCTCAACCCAGAGGCATACTCCCCCGAGGTGTAATCACCGGCTTTTACCTCAGCTGGGCCTGTGTGCAATGCCATGCGCACTCGAATTAGGCCGGTCTCTCCCCAAGGTTCTTCCCTGAGAGAGCGTTGTGCAGCCAATGCAGCATTCAATCCATCAGCCGCCGTGGCGAAGGCCGCACAAAAGGCGTCCCCTGTGATCTGAAAGACGTAACCGTGATGGTTGTCGATTGCTTCCTGCAGCAAGTCATGATGCCTGGTCAATGCGAGCGGCATCGCCTTGGGAAACTCTTGCCACAATCGAGTACTTCCTTCGATATCTGTGAAGAGGAAAGTAACCGTGCCGGTTGGGAGAACGGATTGATTCATCGAGTCCTTTTCAATGTGAAAATCTGTGAGTGCACGCAGCTCGATCCGAATAAGAATGGAATTCGACTAATCCACGGTGACAGAGTGGCTAAAACGACGATTGGAATGAAACCTCCGATCTTGGCTAATATTCGCACATCTCCAGATCAAATTCAACCTACTCATTCGGTTTGTACAAATTGGCCTGGGACCAGATCGATTTACTAACCTCAATTATCAATGCAACAGTTAAGATACATGAATTCACACAAGTCGAAATTTATAGATTTCACTCTGCTTGTAAGAGTTTACCGATGGTACATGGATCGAGTCGAACTGAGCCAATAAAATTCAATGTGCCCTTGAATAATGCCAGGGCTCTGAAAATATGCGTGTCGCCTTTAAGGGAAAAAACCAGACTTGTGGCTGATTTTCAATTAAACAAAGCGATCAATTTCACTGACGATAGGGTCAAGCATCAGCCTCCTCATGCCCCTCTTCATCCCCCTCCAGACCCTCTCGAAATGCACGAATGCCGCCACTTAATTCAGTGGCCAGGTTGCCAATCCGACGAGCGCCAAAATCAGATTGCTAGATCTCGTTCATCGCGCCGGGGAGGCCTGACGGGAGCATGGCCAGTTGCTGTCTGTTATCTTCCAATTTTTTTAAAACCGAGTACACGGAATATGTCAGTCACGAATCCCAATCGAATCATTTCGTTCAAGCTCCCTTCTCATTCAATTCTACCCTCTGCAAATTGAAGGCTTTCGTTATAATCATGCTCAATCTCGATATTGAAGGGCATCCATTTATCATGAAGAAACGCGGTGAAAACAAGTCATCAAAATTACCATTGATCATCCTGGGGATTGCAGTGATTGTGATTGTTGTCGCCAGCGTTTTGTTGGCGCGTGGTTTTGGAACGAACCCAGTCTCCCAAGTAGCAGAAACATCTCAACTTATTACCCCGATCGACTACCAGCAGGATTTTGGAGAGTCAGCGGCGCATGTCCTGATCGATGTGAGAACCCCGGAAGAGTTTGATTCCGGGCATATCCGCAACGCTATCAACATATCTGTCGAAATCTTGCCGGATCGATTAAACGAGGTCCCAAGTGACCTTCCGATTGTTGTGTACTGCCGGAGTGGAAATCGCAGCGCCACCGCAGCGCAAATCCTGGTTTCTGCTGGATATCAGTCCGTCTATGATCTAGGCGGGATCCAAACCT
>JAGLGG010000056.1 GCA_023144145.1 Anaerolineales bacterium
AAAAGCCTTTCTGCTGGCTCGAACCCGATGATGCTCAAGCGTGGTATTGAGCTGGCGGCGAAAGAGGTCTCGAAGCTACTCACTGAGATGTCGATCGATGTTACCACCGTGGAAGAAATCGCTTCCGTGGCCGCAATCTCAGCTCAAGATCAGGAAATTGGCGATCTGATCGCTGAGGTGATGGATAAAGTTGGTAAAGATGGCGTCATCACAGTCGAAGAATCCAAGGGATTGGAATTTGAGACTGAGTACGTCGAGGGGATGCAATTCGACCGTGGATACATCTCACCTTATTTCGTGACGGAACCAGAAAGTATGGAAGCCGTTATCGAAGAGCCTTACATCCTGATTCATGACAAGAAGATATCTGCAGCCTCCGACATTGTCCCACTGCTTGAGAAGCTGGTGCAGATCGGAAAACGCGAACTCGTCGTTCTCGCTGAAGATATCGATGGCGAGGCACTTGCCACACTCGTTCTAAACAAGCTTCGAGGCATGCTCAACGTCCTGGCTGTGAAGGCGCCCGGATTTGGTGATCGCCGAAAGGCAATGCTGCAGGATATCGCTGTACTTACCGGCGGTACAGTTATCACCGAAGAGCTTGGACGAAAACTCGAGTCCGTTACCATCAATGACCTTGGCCGTGCAGGGAAAGTCGTTGCCAACAAGGACGACACAACTGTTATTGAAGGAGCCGGAGATGGCGATAAAATCAAGGGGCGCATAGAAGAGATCAAAGTTGAAATTGATCGCTCCACAAGTGATTACGATAGCGAAAAGCTTCAAGAGCGCTTGGCCAAATTATCGGGCGGCGTCGCGGTGATTCGCGTTGGAGCAGCGACCGAGACAGAACTAAAAGAGAAGAAGCACCGCGTTGAGGATGCACTCTCCGCCACGCGCGCGGCAGTTGAAGAGGGCATCGTCCCAGGTGGGGGCGTGGCCTTGATCAACGTACTTGAATCAATCCAGGATTTATCCCTGGAGGGCGAAGACGAGAATATTGGAATTAACATCGTCCGTAAATCCTTGGAAGGTCCCATGCGCGGAATTGCTGAGAACGCAGGGCAAAACGGCGCGGTGATCGTTCAAGAAGTACGCCGCTACCAGGTGGAAAAAGAGAACAAGAATCTTGGTTATGATGTGATTAAGGGCGAATTTGTCGATATGATCGAGGCAGGCATTATTGATCCTGCCAAAGTTACGAAGGGTGCACTGGAAAACGCTGCATCCATCGCTGCGATGATCTTGACAACTGAAGCTTTGATCACCGATATTCCTGAAGATTCGCCGATGCCGGCGGGTCCACCTATGCCAGATTATTAAACCGGCGATTTAAGAACAAGATACAATAATGGGCCATCCGAAAGGATGGCCTATTTTTTTCCTTGGGAATCATTACGATGGTGGAATTTTCATATCTACCTTTCAGTTGGTGAGGGATGTGGAGTGCATCGGGCCTAAGCTCTGCTTAGGTAGGCCGATGCAACCTGAGCTGGCTCAGGCGTGAGCCGCTGGACTCCTCAAACATTGGGAAATTGCTTATCAACAGATGTGATCAATGTTCAACTGGGCAGGTATGGAATCCCGCCCTACGAGTTTGAAAGTATTACCCTCCCGGAGGTGTGCTAGAAATACCATTCTTATCTCCAGTTCTAGCAAGCACACCTCCGGGAGGGTAGAGAATTGCCCCCGGGAGTCTTAAAAGGAGTGTAATTCCATTCCACCCAAAACCCTCATGTCGCCCGTACGCTTTTGCAAGGGATCTTCCTTATGTTTAATTATTGACATCGTTAACTCCAATCCCGTAGGTCAGGTTTCCATACCTGACCGGAATTTTCCACTAGAACCGGCCGGGTGCGTGAACTTCGTTCACGTTGAAACCCGGCCTACAAATATTGCGGCAAGAGTCGGCTGGGTATAGAACCCCATCCTACGGTATGATTTTGATCAAATCGGCCTAGTGTCAGTTACATGTCACTACAATTCCGAATTCTATGGCAAAATTGGTTGAGAAAATAAATTGGCTGGAGGTGCTCGTCGATGGGTGAAGAAAATAAGCAGTTCAGACGCTCGCGTAGCAACCGAGTTATTGCTGGTGTGTGCGGCGGATTGGGAGAGTTCTTTGGCTTGAACCCGATATGGTTTCGTTTTGCATTCCTATTTGCGCTTCTTCCTGGCGGAATTCCGGGGATTGGTGCGTACATTCTTTTCTGGTTAATCGTTCCAAAGGAATAGGATGCATTGACAAAAATCCTTGGTGAGACTTTTAATATAAAACCTCCTGGAGTACTTGCTTTTCCAGGAGGTCTTATATTAATAGCAATTATGTTGGTCGGGTTTCAGAGTGAGTAGCGCTCACCTTGAGCGAAGCTCATTCACTCGACCGGCGGAAGCAGACCTAATCAGCCAACAATTCCAAATATCCATCCCAGAGCCACTATCCCAAGAATCACAAAGCAGCCTATGCTAAACAAGCGAATAGTGAGCTTCAGAATTGTTCGCAGGATGGTCCACGCGACTGCAAAGATGGCGAGAATTAGGATTACATTGAATATTCCGTCCAGTTCCATCGTGCTCCTCCTCAATCACTCTAGTGAACAACCTTTCCTCTCTTAACGACGGTCGATACTAAATTTGTTCCAAATCGATATCCTAAATGCTTGTAATTGGGAACGTCCAGTATGATCAAGTCGGCCTGCTTGCCGGGGGTTAAACTTCCTAGCGTAGAATCTCGCTTAATCGCTGCTGCGGCGTTTATGGTCGAAGCAGCGATTGCTTGTGCTGGAGTAATCTTCAAATAACGACAAGCAAGCGCAATAACAAATTGCATACTTTCACACCAAGCCGTTCCAGGGTTGAGATCCGTGGCTAGGGCAAGGTATCCGCCAGCTTCCAAAATTCGTTTGGCAGGTGTGTAGTCCGACTCAGCGAGTCCAAATGGTGTGGCGGGCAGCGACACAGCAACTGTCTCGGACTTGCCCAGGGCGATAATATCTTCAGCGGGAGTTTGGACCAAATGATCGGCTGAGATTGCGCCCAACTCAACGGCCATGCCTGTTCCACCCAACCCGTTGAATTCATCTGCATGGATTTTAGTTGGAAATCCCAACTCTACCGCACGCTGCAATATTTGCTTACTTTGAGCCAAGTCGAATGCGCCGTTTTCACAGAAGACATCAACAAAGGGTAGGGGGTGATGGCTGTAGTTTTTCTCCCACCAGTCCTTGACATCAGGAATCATTTCTTGCACAACCAGGTCGGTATATGCTTGAGCATCGGCCGAATACTCTTCAGGAATTGCATGCGCGCCGAGAAAGGTAGGAACCAGATCAAGAGGCCCAGCATCGTCCAGCCTTAGTATCGCCTCGAGCATTCGTAATTCAGTTGGAGTTTCCAGACCATACCCGGTTTTCGCCTCAGCGGTTGTAGTGCCATGAATGAGCATGCGATGTGCTTTCGGAATGGCTTCATTGACCATTTCTTCAACTGACGCAGCTCGCGTTTTCCGAACGGTGGATACAATTCCACCCCCGGCTGCCATTATTTCCACGTAGCTCCCACCGGCAATCCTGAGATCAAACTCTGCAGATCGATCTCCTATCCATACGAGATGCGTATGCGGATCCACCAAGCCGGGAAGGACAACCCTGTCGCTGGCGTCGATTAGTATTTCGCTTTTATGTTTGCCAAGTATTTCAGGCGTAGGCCCAACCTCAATAATATTCTCGCCAGAAACTGCCAGCGCTCCATCTTCAATGATGTTCAATTGCCCCAGAGTTGAGCCTCTTTGTGGCCTATGCGTTAAGATCAATAGTTGGGCAGCTGAATGGACGATCAAATCCATCATCATCATGTTTAACCTCGTTCCAGGAAGTGCATTATTTTCGCATATATCTCAGCATTAGGCCTAACGCGATTAAATTGAGACCTGCTGCGAATAAACTGTTGGCAAGAATGCCGTATTTGAATAAAGCTGGACCAAGCCAGGAGGCGAATCCCATTCCAAGATATGCCCCAGCCATAACGAGCGACAACATTGTAGCTCTACTCCCTGGGATCATTTCTGTCATCAGAGCTAGGTTGCTCACGTACGAGAATTCGAAAAGAAAGTAAAACAAGAAAAGAATTATGAGCGCCCCAAGCAGGTGTTTTGATGCGAGTGGCAAGATGAGAGCGGCTAAGATGCTCACAGCGATCCCACCGCTGAGAGCGGTGCGCAGTCCAATCCTATCCGAAATTGCCGCTACCAACCCTTGTCCGCTCAGATATGCAAAGCCGAGAATTCCGGTGATTGACCCAAGAGCGAGAATCTCGAGTTTAAATTCACCCTCCATCCATGCTCCAAATATGATGTTGAAATTCATATG
>JAGLGG010000057.1 GCA_023144145.1 Anaerolineales bacterium
AATGAGAAATTTGCCTGGTTCTCTGGCTTATTTGGTGTATTTTCGGGATTTTTCTTTCCTTATATGGTGACGACAGATACTTTTACGATCTATATGATCATTGGCGCCGGCACTTTCTGGTTTATGTCGCAGGCCGTTACAAAATTGCAAGTGTACGTGTGGATCGTAGTTGGCTTATTTGTAGGCGTTGCCCACCTCTCACGCGCAGATGGGATATTAATATTAGGCATCGCGTTCCTGACGATCATGCTCGTGGGAAAAAACCGCATTCGCGCGACATTTTTCCTGTTGTGTGGGTACATAATCATCATGCTGCCCTGGTGGATCCACAACTATGAGGTCACGGGTTCAATCATGTCGGCTAGCTCAACCAAAGTATTGTGGACTCTTTCTTATGATGAATTATTCAGTCATTCACCAGAAGAACTAAGCTTCGAACGCTGGTGGAGCTCGGGTGTTTTTGACCTAATCAAAGTCAGGATTGACGCGCTAATTCAAAATATTAAGAGTCTGTTCGTGGTCAATGGGCTCATCTTCTTGGGACCGTTTATGATCATTGGCGCAATTCTCAACAAGAAGCACCCCTTAGTTCGCTTAGCTGCCGGATACTTATCTCTCTTAATTATTACAATGAGTTTTATTTTTCCCTTTGCTGGTGCGCGAGGTGGGTTTTTTCATTCGAGTAGTGCCGTCATGCCGGTATTATGGACGCTTGCTCCAGTTGGATTGTTTGAAGCTATTCGATTTGGAGCGAACAAACGAGGTTGGGATTTAGAAGGGGCAAGTAGGGTATTTGGCAGCGCAGCGGTAGTAATTGCGATGCTTACAACGGCTGGGTTGTACTATCTCCGAGTGATTGGCCCTGAGACAACAGAAAACAACTGGGGCTCGAGTCATGTGATTTATGAATCGGTCGGTCGGTGGTTTTCGGAATTGGGTCGAGAGGATCATCTGGTTGCAGTGAATAACCCTCCTGGATTATTTATTGCTTCTGGGATGGAGAGCGTAGTAATTCCCGATGGTGGGGTTGATGAGCTTAGAGAGGTACTGGTTAGATACCGCGTGGACTGGGTTATATTGGATCAGAACAACCCTGGTTTGGCTGAGCTTATTGAAAACCCGAATTTGGTGACATGGTTAATTCATGAGGAAACATTGGAACCGATTAATGGTTCTCAAATTCAAATTTATCGAGTGGAAATAAACGAATAATGAGCGCCGAGAATAAACCACCATCAAAGCGAGTGGAGCAGCATAGGTGGGGGAATATGCATGTTTCGCATCCCCACATATACCGGTTCTTTGTTTGCGGTTGCCCTTTTTTCAGTGGAGTCAAATGATTCATCGATGTTAAAACGAATTCTTGATCATCGCCTTTTTTGGCTCTTTGCCTTATTGCTTGCAGCCGTTTCTGCATTAGGTTTCCTACTCACGAGCGCGAGTGAGTACGGTTTGGGTTTTCCTTTAGATGATGCCTGGATACATCAAACATATGCTCGAAATATAGTAGAGCTTGGGGAATGGTCTTACGTTCCGGGGGAAGCCAGTGGTGGTTCGACCTCACCTCTATGGACAATACTGCTCGCGATAGGCAATGTGATCAGAATTGATTCGAAAGCCTGGACTTACTTCATAGGCATCGTCATATTGTTTCTGCTCGCATTGGTTGGATCTTTATGGCTAAATGAGAGACGATCCAGACCGAAAGGATTAAATTGGCTCATTGTCATTGTACTGATCTTTGAATGGCACCTTACCTGGGCCGCCGTTTCGGGGATGGAGACTTTGGCAATTTCCCTTTTGTTCATGTTTGTATTTTTTCAGCTTGAAAAGAAAGCGAATGAAATATTCATTGGAGCGCTTGTGGGAGTGGGTCTTTGGCTTAGACCTGGTGCTCTTTCATTGTTAATACCAATAGCAATGTATGGTTTTGACCGCCATGGTCGTGATCTGCGAAAGTGGTCGCGAGGAATGGCAATGTTTGGAATTGGTCTCATCCTTCTCGTGCTTCCATATTTACTCCTAAATTCCGTTGTGGCGGGTTCCTTCTGGCCAAACACTTTTTATGCAAAACAGGCGGAATACGCGATCCAGAGAGAAACGTTCATTATCCTCCGTTTCGCTCAACAACTTAGACAACCTCTCATCGGTGTTGGCATCGTTCTCTTACCGGGAATCTTGATCGCACATCTGGGTGGTGGTTCCAAATTTAAAGTATCCCGGTTTGGGCCACTATTGTGGGTAATCGCTTATCTTGGCATCTACGCATTGAGGTTACCAGTGACGTACCAACATGGGAGATATGCCATCCCAATAATCCCTATTCTTTTGGTGCTCGGAATCGAAGGTTTCCTTAAGTGGGCAGAACTCCGGAGCCCTGTATTCAGGAAAAGGTTTTTTTCGCGCGCTTGGCTCATCTTATCAGTAGCGATTCTGATCACGTTCTGGGTCCTGGGCGCAAAAGCATATGCTACTGACGTAGCTATCATTGAAACCGAGATGGTGGAACCGTCGAAGTGGATCGCGAAGAACACTAACGAAGATGCGCTCATCGCGGCGCATGATATTGGTGCGTTAGGCTACTATGGTCAACGTGAGATTTTGGATTTGGCCGGCTTGATTTCACCAGAAGTTATTCCATTCATTCGGGATGAGAAGCAACTTGCTGATTACATTGAAGAGATGGGGGCTAACTATTTCATGACCTTTCCCGGTCCTGATTGGTACCCACATTTAATCACAATAGGTGAGTCGATTTACCAATCCAACGGTCAATTTAGTCCCGCAGCCGGTGGAGAGAATATGGAAATTTTTCGATGGCCTTAGTGCGAGTTGCCCCAAATTCGATGTGTGATATACTCGCCGCAGTCAATCAAAAATGGTAGGGAAGAGTATGGAGCCAATTCCAATCGTAATCATAGACGATCACCCTCTGTTTCGCGAAGGCGTGCGAAATATTATTGACGCAGAGGATGATTTCACTGTGCTAGCTGAAGGTATCAGCGGAGATCAAGCGTTACAACTGATCCGAGAGCTTCGGCCGCGTGTAGCATTGGTTGATGTGAACCTGCCCAACATGAACGGCATTCAAGTTACTCGTCAAATCGTTGCAGAAAGATTGGGCACAGCCATTGTCTTGTTAACTGCTTACGATGATGTGGAACAAGTTCTCCACGCTTTCAGGGCTGGTGCATCAGCATACTGCTCGAAAGATGTTGAAGCTGGGAAATTGGTGGATGTCATTCGACATGTCGCCCGAGGATTTTTCGTTGTTGGAGATCAAGTCTTCGATGAAACCGGCCTCGACCAGTGGCTTTCCTCTGGTGTTGAGGCTGTACGGCGCCCTCATTTAGAGGGTGATGTGGACGCTTTCACGCCACTCTCGCCACGTGAGATGGAAATCCTCCAGTATGTCACACGCGGCTTAAGCAACAAGGAAATCGCGGCTCGGTTGGGCATAAGCCATCAGACTGTTAAGAACCATATGACTGCCATCCTGCATAAATTAGATGTCGAAGATAGAACTCAAGCTGCCGTTTATGCGCTGCGACACGGTTGGGTTCGATTGCAGGACACTCACAAACAATGACGGGGGACTAGAACCAAATGAGTGAAGCAGCGAACGGCGAAGGGCTTAGTCCTTTAGAGGAATTCATCCAATATACAAGAACTGAGTTCGAGCAGGTTGGCACTGGCTTGAAGGAAATTGGATTGTTGATTGAACAAAGCCAAGGCGAAGTTGATAAGTTGGCTCAGCGTAATGCCCAGATCACCTCAAAAATTCATCAAATCCAAGCTCAGTTTGACACCATTCCCCGAGAAGACATCAAAACAAGCTACGAGAACGCGCAAGATACCCAGCAACGCCTCTTTACCATGCGCGGCCAATTAGAGAAGTTACAGAGTGATCAAACAAATCTCCAGCGATACTTGAATTTCCTAAAAAGAACCTTAAGCATAGTTGATTCAGGTGAACAGACAGCGGACTTTCGTTCGGTTGATGGGGGAGGAGATACGCTATTTGAGAAAATAATCTCCGCTCAGGAAGACGAGCGCCGTAAGATCTCAAGACAAATTCATGATGGCCCTGCCCAGGCGCTATCTAATTTCATATTGCAGACGGAAATCGCACTACGTGTTCTTGATGTTGATGCTGAAAGGGCAAAAGAGGAATTGCATAGTTTAAAAAGTGCCGCCTCAAATACATTTGCGAACGTCAGGGATTTCATTTTCGATTTAAGACCGATGATGCTCGACGATTTGGGCCTCATTCCTACCGTTCGGCGATACATAGAGGCTTTTAAAGAGAAGACGGGGTTGGAAATTTCTTTAGTTGTCACAGGTAGTGAAAAACGTTTGGAGCCACACCGGGAAGTACTGTGTTTCCGGGCGATTCAACAATTGCTTGGAAATATACGCGATCATGCCCAAGCGACTCAAGTCAAACTAAATATATTGCTTGATGATACTCAATTTCAAGTGACAATTGAGGATAATGGTGTTGGTTTTATTCCGAGCGAGGTTCTAGTAGGCAGTGAAACCCCAAAGGGCTTAACCACTTTGGAAGAAAGAATCCATCAAGTTGGTGGAGAATTCAACTTGAAGAGTGAACCTGATCAAGGTACGCGCATCACGCTGTCAATTCCCGCTCGATAGCGCATCTGACCCCTGAAATCCTTTTTCTCGTAAAAAATACGTGAATAACACCTATCGGAATTAAGTCCTATTGCCCCATATTTGTTGTACTTCTATACTAGGGTCAGGTTTACCTGAGAAAACAGGTAATTTTCCGACGAAGGGAGGTGGAAGGAATGCTTTACGCGCCCAAAGAAAGGGGCCAGGGTCTGGTCGAGTACGCTCTAATCCTTGTTTTAGTAGCTGTCGTTGTAATTGTCATATTGGCGTTACTCGGACCCGCCATTGGTAACGTATTTAGCAACATCGTTGCTAATATCTAGTCTGCGTTGAGTGTCTCGAAAGGGAAATCACGCAAACAAAAACGTGGAGCCCTATCAGCGATAGGGCTCCACATCGCAAGTGTAAAGTATTTGTAAGGTCTGCCGAGGTGGCCCTCTTGACTTTGTTTTGGGAACCTGTATCATTGCCACTGCGGCAGGGAATTATTAAATTTTGGTCCGACAAGGAGGGATTATGCGTCGTGGCCGTATACTCATATTGCTTGCCCTGATCTTACTGGGTATTGCAGTTGCAGCATTCTTTTTCTTAAGGCCTGACAGTGGTGGTGATACTATTGTTGTGGCAGAGCCAACTGCCGTACCCAGAGAGGCAAATATCATCATCGCTGCTCAGAACATTCCACGAGGTGCATTGATTCCGACTGACGGCGTTATCATAGCCCCGTTCCCATTAGACATGGTTGTGGAGACAATGGCAACTGATGTTGCTCAAGTCGTTGGACACCGCGCCCGAACAGAGATTGCACGTGGAATGCCAATAACAACGGAGATGGTTACCGACCAAGCCGGTGATTTCTTAGGCACCGGATCCGATGCCTCCCTGGCAATTGAAGAAGGGGAGACGGCGATCTCCATCCCCTTGAACCGCTTGTCCGGAGTCGCATTTGCCCTGCGTGGTGGTGATGAAGTCGATATCATTGTCAGTATGTTAATTGTCGACATTGATATTGATTTTCAATCGGTTCTGCCCAATCTTACTGGAATTTTGGTTAATCCAGACCGAGGACCAATCAACAGCTTCGTTGGTGATTGGGTTGATCCTATCACCGGGCAGGTTTTTGTCGAAGAACCGCGCGTAGTTGGACGGGCAGAAACGGATGTGTCGACTGGTGAACTGTTATACACCCTACCATCTGAACGTCAACGTCCACGCCTGATCACCCAAAGGTTGGTTGAAAAAGCAAAAGTTCTACACGTCGGAACCTTCGCGTTGGAAGATGAGGTTGCTCCAGCTGAGTTGATCGCAGCAGAGGAAGGGGGAGCTCCTCCACCGCAATCGGCTCCGATCGCCAGCGTGCCAACACCGCCGGACATTATCACGCTTATCGTGTCGCCGCAGGAAGCGCTAGCGATAAATTACGCAGTAAAATCAGGTATGGACATTGTGCTCACATTGCGAAGTCCGGATGATCCAACTGAAACGCTAACAGATATGGTTTCGCTGCAATATCTGATTGAAACGTACAGAATGTCAATCCCGCAGCGACTCCCATATTCTATATCACCAAGAGTGGATCAATTCATACTCCCACTACTACCTGATGACCAGGGCGTAACCGAATAGGTTGATTATCTCTCGGAGGTGGATATAGGTTTAGATGACCGATCGACAAGAAGATAAGATTCGTCTACTCATCGTAGATGACCATGCTGAAACACGCGATAATATCAGGAAAATCTTGCAGTTTGAGCCTGATATTGTCGTCGTGGGTTCAGCGCGTACAGGGCAAGAAGCAATTCAGCAAGCTATTGAAACTCAGCCCGATGTTATTCTTATGGACATAAATATGCCCGATATGGATGGCATTAAGGCGACTGAATTGATTCTTGAGGAAGTTTCCTTCGCCCAGATCGTAATTCTCTCTATTCAGAGTGAAGCTGATTACATGCGTAAGGCAATGCTTGCTGGGGCCAGGTATTTCCTTGCGAAGCCTCCCTCCGGAGATGAGTTGATCACGACCATTCGAACCGTCTCAGAACGTGCGAAAGATCAACGCAAGAAGTTATCAGCCCCAGCTGCAGAAGTGCCCGCCCAAAAAGGAGACGGCCGCCAGAGACCAATGGGGAAGTTGCTTGCGGTTTATAGCCCCAAAGGAGGCGTGGGATGCACGACCCTGGCGACGAATATGGCAATCGGGTTGAATTCCGATGAAACCCCTACGGTGCTGGTCGATGGAAATCTTCAATTTGGGGATGTTTCAGTATTTCTAAATCTTCAGGTTAAGAACAGCCTTGTAGATCTGGCCACGCGCACAGAAGAGCTTGAGGAGGATATCGCCAGTGAGGTATTGATGCGCCACGATAGTGGGCTGTATGTTCTCGCAGCCCCTCCCCGACCTGAGATGGCAGATGAAGTTCAAGCCAGTCAGGTCCGACTGGTCTTGCGTTTCCTGCGCCAACACTTCGCCTATGTTGTTGTCGATAATAGCTCAACAATGGACGATATAACCCTGGCGGTGCTTGACTTGGCTGATGTGCTCCTGGCAATAGCTACGACAGATATTCCTTCTATCAAAGACGCCCGATTGCTATTCGATCTTCTGAGTGTTCTTGAATTTCCAAAAGAAAATATTCTGTTCGTATTGAATAAAACCGACCGACGATCGGGGATCACAGCTGAAGCTGTAGCAGAAAATTTGAAACAGGCGGTTGAGGGGGAAATACCGTTAGATGATCGAACAGTTGCAACCTCGGTTAATCGAGGTGAACCTTTGCTGCTAGGTGACAGAAGCAGGCCGATTGCCAAACACCTGCTTGATCTCCTTGCGACAGTTAAACAACGATTAATGGCAGAAGAATTGCATGATGAGAGTGTTGGTGAAACTGAACGATTGAAGGTGTTTGGAAGATAGCTCGCTACTGTTGGTAGTTGCGGCGAGATGAGGAGGTTTGGACGTGTCATTATTAAAACGAATTGAGCAAGGTCAAGCAGATCAAACACAAATTACGCCTAATGATCAGGGCAATGGAGGTGCTACGCGCGTAGGGGGGTTGGGTTCGCGCAAGGTTGCTCCTCCAGGTGCTGTGCAACGTGACACATACTATGACCTGAAAACAAGAGTACAGAATAAATTGCTGGCTGAATTAGATCCTTCTATGGACGTGAGCCAGACAATAGAAGTACGCCGAACAATCGAAGAACTTTATGAAAATATCCTTGCTGAGGAGCGAATCGTTCTATCCCGACCTGAGCGAAGGAGATTGTTTGAGCAAATTGTGGCCGAAATCTTAGGACTGGGTCCTATTGAGCCACTTCTGGCTGATGAAACTATCACAGAAGTAATGGTAAATGGAGCTAAAAACATTTACATCGAACGCGGGGGTAGAATTTACCGGCAATCTGCAACCTTTGAGAGCAACGATCACTTAATGCGCATTATCGATCGTATCGTCGCTCCACTAGGCAGAAGAATCGACGAATCAAGCCCATTCGTTGACGCTCGCCTACCAGATGGTTCCCGTGTAAATGCTGTGATCCCGCCAATTTCACTCGTTGGACCTGTTCTCACAATTCGTAAATTCGCCAAAAACCCGATAACAATTGAGCAGTTGACTGAATACGGAACCATCGTTCCTGAGGTGGTTGAATTCCTGAAAGCTTGTGTTATCGCCAAGATCAACATGATTATTTCAGGCGGTACGGGTTCGGGAAAGACTACGTTACTGAATGTTTTATCCCAATACATCCCTCCTGATGAGCGTATCGTAACGATTGAGAATGCTGCTGAGCTTCAATTGCGGCAGGAACATGTTGTGACGTTGGAATCTCGCCCACCAAATATTGAGGGTCGTGGTGAGGTCACTATCCAGAATCTTGTTGTGAACTGTTTGCGTATGCGTCCCGATCGCATCATCGTCGGTGAGATTCGCGCTGAAGAGTCTCTGGATATGCTTCAGGCGATGAATACTGGTCATGAAGGATCGATGACCACGGCACACTCCAATAGTCCTAGGGATACGTTATCTCGTATTGAGACGATGACCTTAATGGCCGGTATGGATCTCCCGATACGAGCTATTCGAGAGCAAATTTCATCAGCTCTTGAACTCGTTGTTCACCTTGAGCGATTGAGGGACGGCACTCGAAAAGTTACCCATGTGGCTGAAATCCAGGGGATGGAAGGCGATGTGATTACAATGACGGATATTTTTATCTTCGAGCAAACAGGACTCGAAGATGGAAGAGTCATTGGTCGACTTCGCCCCACTGGGTTACGACCGAAATTCATGGATAAATTCGAGGCTTCCGGGATCCACTTACCAGCGTCGATCTTCGGGGTTGGTGAAAGATTGCGGTACTAAAAAATGACGAATGTTGATCCGAATCTCATCGTAATGGTAGCCGCTGGAGCGGGGCTGCTACTGCTCGTCGTTGGCTTACTCATAGGCCGGTTAAGCCCCTCCGTAGTCGAAGAACGCCTTGGGCGTTACTCAGAATCTGGGGGGCAGTACGGTCCGACAACTGGAGAACAGACACGAGAACGGCCTACGCCTTTAACCGACTTCTTTGACCAGCTGGGTGAGGGGACTAACCTTTTTGGGGCATTGTCTAAGCACCTGGCCCGCGCTGATCTAAAGTTTCGCCCGGCAGAATACGTGTTTCTGATTATAAACTCCGGCTTTGTAATGGGCTTTATAGGTTATATCCTCGCAGGTCAGGTTGGTTTCGGGATTCTGACTGGCATATTCGGTTTGTTCTTACCGCCATTGTATGTTTTACGCTCACAGAAAAAACGACTCTCGATGTTCGATCATCAGCTGGGGGATATGTTGAATCTGGTAGTGAATGGTTTGCGAGCAGGTTATTCGACTTTGCAGGCCATGGAGGCGGTTAGCAAGGAAATGCCCGCTCCAATTTCCGATGAATTCTACAGAGTCGTTCAAGAAATACAGCTCGGTCTCTCCATGGAGGAAGCTCTCGACCACCTCATCCGAAGGATCGACAGTGAGGACCTTGACCTCGTCATCACAGCTATCACCATTCAACGTGAAGTTGGTGGCAATTTAGCTGAGATCCTGGATGTCATTTCCTTTACCATCCGGGAACGAGTGCGGATCAAGGGCGAGATAGCGGCATTAACAGCGCAGGGACGCGCGACAGCATGGGTTATCTCTGCACTGCCGATTGCGCTAAGTTTGATTTTGTATCTGGTGAACCGCCCTTACATGATGCAATTCTTGAATCCAGAAACCAGAAATTGTGGAATTCCGATTCTACTATTGGCAGGGATAATGGTGGTATCCGGTTTCGCGATTACTCAAAAGATTGTTAAGATCGACATCTAGACTGATGCACCTATTGACCATCAGTAAGTTTTCCATGGATCGAATTGCCATGGAGCCCATAGAGAATATGGTAGGAGTTCTAACATGACGTCAATGCTTTGGTTTCTTCTCGGTGCTTTCATTTTTTTCATTTTCCTTGCCTTACTCGTGGTTGCAGGGCTTAAAGCACCCCAAGCTTCTGATCCTATCGCAGATCGATTGGCTGAATTCAGCTATCGAGATGAAATGCTGTCTCTTGAAGAGATTGAACTTTCCCAAAGCTTCTATGAACGTATTGTCTTACCCTTCTTCAACCGTATTGGTCAACTTGCTTCAAAATTCACGCCACAAGCTACCTTAGAAAGTACGCGCAGGCGCCTGGAAACGGCTGGAAATCCCATGCAAATGGATCCTGCCTTCTTCTTGGCATTGCGATTCATCCTGGCCATTCTTTTCGGTGGATTGATCCTTTCACTGTACATCATCAGTAATCGTGATATGGGTCAGGGACTGGGACTCTCGGTCCTTTTCACAGTTATAGGATTCGTCTTTCCAGATATGTGGCTTTCTGGTCGCATCAAAAGCCGTCAGAAGGCGGTGTTCCGGGCGATGCCTGACGCGTTGGACTTGCTTACAATTTGTGTTGAGGCAGGGTTGGGTTTCGATGCCGCAATGTCGCGCGTACATGATAAGTGGGAGAACGACCTCGCTCTTGAGCTTGGCCGAGTGATCCAAGAGATTCGACTTGGAAAACTACGACGTGATGCATTGAGAGATATGTCTGATCGCTTGGATGTTTCTGAGATGACGAGTTTTGTTGCAGCCGTCATTCAATCGGAGCAGCTGGGTGTGAGTATGGCGAAGGTGTTAAGAATTCAATCGGACCAGATGCGCGTTCGAAGACGACAGATGGCAGAAGAGGAAGCTCATAAGGCTCCTATTAAGATGGTCTTCCCCATCGCGTTACTCATTTTCCCTTCGATCCTCATGATCTTGCTCGGCCCTGCTGCGATGTTGCTAATTACATCCCCAATGGGAGCACTGTTCCGATAAACATTCGATAGCGCTCGATCACAAGTGAATATTGGGGAAAAAGTGATCCAGATCGAATCGCGAAGCATTGTGGATATTCTCCGGCAATGGTGGATCGCGGGAATCGATCTGGTTTTTCCATCCCGATGTGCGGGATGTGGCCAATATGGCTCTGTATGGTGTGAAGGTTGTCATCAATCGCTCCTGAAAATCACCAAACCAATTTGCTACACATGCGGAAGCTCTACTGGGAAGCCTGTTAGGCACTGTCAACATTGTGGTGACTATCCTGAAGGTTTGCAGGTGCGATCGTATGCGCGATATCAAGGACCACTTCTAAAAGCAATCTTATTTCTAAAATATCGACCCAATCGTGATTTGGCTTTCACTATGGCTGCGTGGCTCTTGGATATATGCTCGCAGGCTCGGATGCCTCCATCCCTAGTTGTGCCCGTACCTTTGGGGCGGAGGCGCCTTCAAAGCAGAGGGTATAATCAGGCAGGCATGATCGCAGAGGCTCTGGCTGAATTGTTGGGATTAGAGTTTCGGGAAAATGCAATCCGGCGTATACGTGAAACATCTTCTCAAGTTGGATTGGATCACAGGGCCAGGTATTTAAATGTGGAGAATGCGTTCTCAGCGACGGCAGATTGCGTAAATGACCAAAGAATTCTGCTAGTCGATGATCTGGTCACAACAGGATCGACGCTCTCGGCATGTGCGATTGCATTGTTGGATGCTGGTGCCAGTAAAGTTGTTGGACTAGCTGTTGCAAGGGCATAATCCAACATAATAAATTTTCTATACTGAAGGAGTAACGATGTCTGTCAAGGTTGAGATTTTCGTTCACAATCTCGAATTATCGGATCGTTTGAACGATTATGTCACAAAAAAGGTCTCTAAAATAAATCGGTATTTGGATGTCATTGAAGAAGCAAAGGTAGACCTGAGCTACGCAAAATCAGCCCGAAGTGCAAATGATCGGCAGGTCGCTCAAATAACAGTGAGGGGGAAAGGTGTGCTTCTGCGGGCAGAGGAGCGCACGGATGATATTTTTGCCTCAGTGGATGCCGTATTAGATAAACTGCACAGACAAATTGAGCGTTATAAGGGGAAACATTGGAAAAATCGGGGAGATGGAAGGAAAGCAAAAGAAGTAGCCCAAGCAATTGAACCATTACCATCGGATACTGCGGAATTGACCGTTGGGGATATGATCGTGCGAAGGAAACAGTTCTTTCTGACACCGATGGATGAGCGCGAAGCTGTTGAGCAGATGGCACTACTAGACCATGAAGATTTTTTCGTGTTCCTCAATGTGGACACCAACCAAGTAAATGTTCTATACCGGAGACTCGATGGAAAACTTGGTCTGATTGAGTCTGAAATCGCGTAAAATTCATTTATGACTGCACT
>JAGLGG010000058.1 GCA_023144145.1 Anaerolineales bacterium
CAGGTTGAGTTAACAATTGGCCAAGCTTTCAACCCCGCAATCGTTGCAGAGACGATGTATGCAAGAAAGGTAAGATTTGCACCATCCCGTTCGAATATCGCTTTATTTCTTTTGCGGTCTGCCACAACCCGACTCAAATCTACCTCAACCACCGTGGTGACATGCGCACTCGTCTTGCGGGATCGAATCATATGTTCGGCGATCCGTTTTCGAACCACGTCCACAGGCAGCACGCTTCCGGGTTCCATTTGAGAAGAGGCCTCATCAAATTCGCCGTTCGAATCAGCCCCAAATATCTCCTCAGTGGGTCTGAATAATTCACCGGAGCCAGGTTCTTCCCAAGCTGCTCCAGGTTTACGTTCAACAATTGCCATAAGGTCCTTCTTGGTAATTCTGCCCTTGCTTCCTGTTCCTTTCACCTTAGTAAGATCAACACGATGTTCGGCAGCAATTCGAGCTACCACCGGGGAGATGAAGCCCACCTCGCCCTCAACTGTCGTTTCCTGCAACGGTCGGGCTCTCTTTGCCTCAGGTTTCTTCTCGAGCACAGGCACCTCACTTGATGTCGCTGCTGATTCTCGCGTTATTTCGAGGGCCTTCGGAACTTCTTCCCCGGGCTCTCCAATCATCGCCAGAATCGCCCCTGCGCCCACTGTTTCACCCTCACTTACATACACTTTCAACAAACTCCCGCTTGCAGGCGAAGGTATTTCGGTATCGACCTTATCTGTGTTGATTTCCAACAACGGCTCAAACTCTTCAATTGTTTCCCCCTCCTGCTTAAGCCACTTCGTAACCGTCCCTTCGACTACTGATTCTCCAAGTTGGGGCATATGTACTTCGATGGGCATATTCCGCTCCGTCCGCTGTTAGAATTCAGCCAGTTCTTGAATCGCATCGGATATCTTCTTCGGATCAAGCATGAACCAATTTTGTAATGGGTGGCTGTAAGGTGCTGCAGGGACATCAGGGCCTGCAAGTCGGCGAATAGGGGCGTCTAAGTATGTGAAGGCATCCTCGGCCAGAATCGCCGAAATCTCAGCTCCAAACCCTCCGGTGAGATTATCCTCGTAGACAATTAGGACTTTCCCCGTTTTTTGGACGGACGCGAGAATGGTTTTCTTGTCGATTGGTGTAATTGTCCGAAGGTCAATTACTTCTACGTCAATTCCTTTCGATTCTGCCGCCTGCGCTGCCTGAAGGGTGTAATAATGCATCATTCCATAGGCAATCACTGTTAGGTCAGTTCCTGGTCGAGACACATTCGCTGCACCTATTGGTACAAGAACTTCTTCATCCTCGGGTATTTCACCCTTAATCAAACGATAACCCTTCTTGGGCTCGAAATAGATCACAGGATTTGGATCACGGATCGCAGATTTCAAAAGTCCTTTCGCATCATACGGGTTAGACGGGATTACAACTTTAAGGCCTGGTACATGAGCGAAGAAGGCTTCAACGGATTGGGAGTGATAAAGACCACCCCCTATTCCACCTCCATATGGAGCGCGAATGACCATGGGAACTTGCCATTCACCATTTGAGCGATAACACATTCGTGCTGCCTCGTTCACAATTTGATTGAAGGCAGGATGAATAAAATCGGCAAATTGGATCTCACAAATAGGTCGCAGGCCATAAAGCGCGGCTCCAATCCCAACACCAACGATAGAAAGTTCTGCAAGAGGAGAATCAAGAACCCTTTCGCCCCCGTACTTTTCATACAAACCTTCAGTCGCACGAAAAACCCCTCCCCGGGGTCCCACATCTTCACCTACGATGAAGACATTTTCATCCCGGGCCAATTCTTCATCCATCGCCTGGCGAATCCCCTCAATAAGTGTGACTTCAGGCATTTTGGATATCCTCCACAAATACAGGAAACGAAGCATCCTCGATATCAGGGAACGGTGCCTGCTCCGCGAACTGGATTGCTTCTTCAACAGCAGCCTTGGCGCGCGTCTGCAATTCGTCTTCGGCCGCCTGGTTCAAAACACCTTCTTGCATCAAGTGAGCGCGATACATATCTAAAGGATCTTGTGCCTTCATCGCCTCGATTTCTTCCTTCGATCGGTAAGATCGGTCGTCATCATCCGAGGAATGAGGTGTCATCCGGCTGACACACACTTCAATTACGGTTGGACCCCCACCGCTACGGGCCTTATCAACGGCTCGCTTCACGCTTTGATAGGTTTCTAAAACATCCAGCCCATTAACACTGATTCCCTCCAGGCCCAATCCCTTTGCTTTCTGTGCAACACTTGAGACCGCCATCTGCTTAGGCTGCGGTACAGAAATGGCATATTCATTATTTTCAACCAGGAAGATCACTGGTAGTTGGTGAATAGCTGCCCAATTCACCCCTTCATACCATTCCCCCTGTGAGGTTGATCCTTCTCCGATGGAAGTGAGCACAACCGCACGATCTCCCCGCATTTTTATCGCCAATCCAATGCCAGAGGCGTGTGGTGTCTGTGTCGCAACTGGTGAAGAATGGCTTACAACATTTGCTCGTCGCAAGCTCCAATGGCTTGGCATTTGTCGAGCGCCCGACGACGGTTCCCCCTTCTTTCCTAACAAACCGAGCACAAACTCCTTTGGTGTGAGTCCAAAGGCCAAAAGCATCGCTAAATCCCGGTAATATGGCACAAGCCAATCCACCCCTCGTTCCATCGCAAATGCTGCACCCACTTGTGCGGCTTCATGACCAATACCGGAAATATGAAAAGCGATCTTACCTTGCCGATGTATTATCCAAGCACGTTCGTCGAGTTTTCTAGACAAGAGCATTGTCCAGTACATCTCGAGCATGGTTTTATTACTCAATATGGTTTGGGTCTCTTCAACGTCAACCATTATGCTTCCTCCGTGCAAGTCCTATATCGGGCATATTTCTATGAGTATTTAAGGCTTAATCGAGGATCTTAAGATCCATCCACCCTTCCTAATCAAAGAAAATCCGCCCTCCAATCCCCTCATGGAAAAACACATCTATGTCTCTGGCAAGTGAGTGGACTTTTCAGCAATCTCAGAGCCTTCAGCAAGAATTTCAACGATATCTTGCACTTTGATTAGATCTCCCGAGGCGTTGGCGGCATCGTTGAGCATGATCATGCAGAAAGGACAGGCAACGGCCAACGTATCCGCTCCTGAATCAACTGCCTCCCTCAATCGATTCGCGCTCACGCGCTCATCACCTTGCTCCTCTTCCTTCCACATCTGCGCGCCACCTGCACCGCAACAAAATGAGTTTGAACCTGATCGTTCGAGCTCCTGAATTTCCGTCCCGATTTGAATTAGTGTGTGTCGTGGAGAATCGATAACGCCATTTTGGCGGCCCAGGAAACATGGGTCATGAAAGGTGATCGTTTCCGTGTGATTCTTCCGTTCTACGTCTAATTGCCCATTGGAAATTAACTCCTCCAATAATTGGGTATGATGGATAACATCATACTCACCACCAAATGCGGGGTACTCATTCTTGAGTGTGTGGAGACAATGCGGACATGTCGTAACAATCCGTTTTGGCGCAACATCATTCAAGCGTTGAACATTTTCCTGTGCTAATTCATAAAATAGGTATTCATTTCCTGAGCGTCGCGCTGAATCCCCGGTACACCTTTCTTGATCGCCAAGAACGGCAAAATTTACCCCAGCCTTATTAAGCAATTTGGCAAATGCAATTGCGGTTTTTTGAGCTCGAGGATCTGTCGCTGGGGCGCAACCAACCCACCACAGGATATCCGCATCGGGATTCTGAGCGATGGTGGGAACATTCTCGCCTTCTGCCCATTTCAGTCGTTCTTCGGGGGCAAGGTTCCACGGATTCGCGGCCCGCTCCATCCCTCGATAGGCTGTCTGTAGCTCCTCCGGGAATGCGTTCTCCATGAGCACCAGATGGCGTCGGATCTCCAAGATATCTCTCATCGGTTCATTCCCAACTGGGCAGATATCCACACAAGCTCCGCACGCCGTACACGCCCAGATTGCTTCCGGCGTGATGGCAAAATCCGTAAGCTTCTGACTACTATTTTCCCCAGCCGCTAGGCGGCCCCATTCTTGATTGAGAAAATATCGCTTATTGATCTCAAGAGCTGCGGGAGAAAGGACTTTTCCTGTCTCATACGCTGGACAAACATCTTGACAACGATTACACATGATGCAGGCATACGCATCCATGATCCCCGACCAGGACAAATGCTCAAGCCTCTCCGCACCGAATTGCTCGATACTTTCATCTTCGAAATCAAGAGCTGTTAACTCTCCCATCGATAGGCGCTCAGGTCGAAGCAGATAATTCAGTGGAGCCATAATCAGATGGATGTGTTTGCTGGTCGGGAAATAGGGTACAAATGCTAAGATCCCCCCCAATGCAGCCCACCATCCGAGATGCCGCCCAAGAATCAAAGAGGATGGCTCAGAATTTGCCAACAATCCCGCCACGGCAGATGCAAATGGTTGCCATGGGTCCATTCCTTCGAGAGCAAGCTGAAAAATGGATCCGCTGAAACGGCCTCCTACGTGGAGCAAAATGAATATGCCCACGATAAGTGAATCTCGCCGGATTCCTATTCGCGCTTTTGGATGGAGTAAAGTTTCTTGTCGGATCGTGAGGTATGCTGGACGTATCACAAAACGACGCACCAGCAGGGCGACCATTCCCATTAACGCCATGATGGTCAATATGTCGGCTCCCAGTCGATAGATATTGCCTACCAATCCATCCCCAAACAATCGAAAATCGGTAATGAAACCTTCCAAAACATCACCCAGATTGACCAGGAAATAGTAGATAAATCCCCACGCAACCATTGCATGAAACCCACTTGGTAATAAACGCATTCGAAAAACTGGAATAAGGAAAAATGTCTTAAGAAAGACATCCTTAATCCGGGATGGAACGCGCTTCCAGTCAGGTTTTCCAACCCCTCGATCGATGGTTTTTATTATTTTATTGGCGGCTCTTACTGCGAGGATGGCAACTAGGAGTGACGCAAGTGAAAAGAGTACCCTTTCAGGGACAGTCAGCATTCAATTGGTCCATTTGGCGAAATTGCTCATAGAAAATTGAGTATGACGAATTTTGTCTAATTTATACGTTTGAAAGTTTACCACAGTGGGAGTTGCTGTTTTTTGTCAGGGGCTCTGCTTGTCCTGAAACCTTACTGGCAATAAATGTCAGCAGTGGTGGCTCCCACGTTGGCGGTGTATGTATTACCCAGATTTTATATGACATCCTCCGAGACGACTTTCTGGAGTGCAGCAGGCCTAAGCTCCGCTTAGGTATGCTACTGCAACCTGAGCGGAGCTCAGGCCGAAGCTCCTGGAATGTTGGGTAATCTTCGCATTTCCGCAGGCTTCGCCTGCGCCCAGCGGCAAGCCGCTGGACTCCTAAGGACAGGATGTGCGCCAGCTTCGTCTAGGCTTCAAAGCTGGAAAATAAAAATGGAGCGCTAATTGCGCTCCATTTTTGTTAATATGCGTGGACGGGACTACGCAGCTCGAGCTCTGCTGAGTTCCTCTTCACCAGTAAGGTGAAGTTTATTCGTCGCGAGATATGCCCGCATGTCCTCCAGTGCAACGTCGTACATTTTAAGAAGCCCTGAATCAGAGCCCTTGTGTCTTCGAAGCACTTGAAGTGCACAAGGTGTGCACCCTCTCATGGCACGATAGGAATCCGTCTCGCATGCCATGCAGCCATTTAGGCGAATCATCGCCAGGGAGAACGCCAAACTCTCCAGGTGATCTTCGGGGAGAAAGGAGACTTTATCGATCAAATTCCGCCATTTATCCCCCCTTGAATTTCGAATATGCGGAATCGTTTCCGGAGGAAATAGAATATCGTTATCAGCATACATGCCCTTCACCACTCCATATACCATATTATGTTAGCGCCGCCGACCGGTGCCGATCCAATTGTAGAGGCACGGGTTCCCGTCCCCGCACGGTACCTTGGTACTATAGTCCAATTAACCATCAATTAATGGGAAGATAACGTAAATTCGGTTCAAATGAATTGAATCCGGGTTTTTTCTACTTTTTCGAGCTACTTAAATGCATTTTCACCACTGAGAGCCCAATAACCTACAAGGTAGGCGCGGATTGATTGGATTGCAGCAAGAAGGATGCCAAGTGAATAAATTGCTCGGCTCGATGTGCTTCAAAGCTTCTGAAATGGAGCTGGAACCGCCCATTTTCGTCAATCCTACACATGCTTGAGACCAATATTAACGGATTCACAAAGACAAATTGCAATGCTCACCATCATGAGAGCACCAATGGTGTTGATCGCCAACGTTAAATTATGAGTACACTGATAAAACTTCCCTCAACGCGAGTAGGCCCTCTTCTTGTAACTGACCTTTTTTCATTGGACTCAATTATCCAATTTGAATCAAAAAAGGACGATCATGAGATCGCCCTTCTCGCAGAACTGAACCCCACTCTCACACTAAAAATGGTCTGCTCTTATGTCGATCAGATCAATATGCGGCAGATTCCACAGGGGTTATTCCGGAAGGATCCCAAACATAAATCCATGTCCCTTCCTCCGCCCAATTGAAGATCCATTGAGCGTCCGCCGGGGCCAGATTTACACACCCATGCGATTGCTGCCAACCATAATTATTATGCCAATAGGTACCGTGAATTGCCCGAGCATCGTCATAATAGAGCACCCAAGGCACATCCTCCAGATAATAAAAGTCTGATCGATCTGCTTCGAACGCACCCTGCATCCCATCTGTATCTAGTTTGTTATAAATCTGAAATACTCCTGGGCGAGTCCACCAACCACGTAATCCACTGGATATTGCCGTGGCGAATACCAATTCACCGTCCTCATATGCAGTAATAGTTTGCTCAAAGAGGTTTACGGATATCCAACGGTCATCTTCCACCCCTTCTGGTGGGTTTAGATCAGGCTGAACCATTGAAATTTGACGTTGCTCAATCCACTCCCCAGGTTTAATCATGTACCATTCGAAATCTCCAACTTTCACTTTTTCATATATTTGAACGACTTCGAAGCGGTAATAGAAATTACTCGTATGTGCTTTATCCCATCCAGGTCCTATTGAAGAGTAGCCACCATTAAGTACCCATCCGAAAGCATTTTTTGGCGTCTCGCTGAAGGTCAACCCCTGAAATGTCGGTGTAGAAATCCTGGAGACGTTATCCCCACGAATATATTCACCAGGAGAGATTTGGTAGACGATTTGACCATCTTGGTCAAATCGGTCTATCCAGGAAACGTAAATAAAACCTTTACCAAGAGTTCGTTTAGTATTGTTGCTTCTGAGGGCATCCTTCAAACTGGAATACACATGTACATCTACCCTGGCCACTTTCAAGTATTTGTACGGGATTACTGAGAGTTCACTATCGACCAGGGTGGCGCGAAGAGGCCTCGATGGAAAAATACCTTTGCGCGCATACTCGGCAAGATCGCCCCCCGGACCTAATGATGTACATTGACGTGGATGACGCAGCTGAAACCTTGGGGCACAAATATAATAATATTCGTACGAATTCGGAGGAGATTCTGTCTCAGGAGATTCAGCCCAAACTTGCTCTGGGGCCGCCAAAAGTAAGAAGATACCGATAGATATTGAAATTAACCAACTTTTCCTCATTCCAAGCCTCACCGAATCAATTTTACCAATTATTATCCGACAATATAGGGTCACTATACCACCAAAAAAATTGATTCGATCTAAAGATTACCGGTTTGTAACAATACAGATCGGTAATTAATAGGGGCTGTCTAAACGCTCTTTGAGATCTTTCTCAATTTCCAAACCCAAGTCGTAAGGGCGTCTGGCGACGTGCGTTTGCACGCGTTGCCCCTACACCTGAGGCTACAAGTAAGTGTCATACATTGGACAACATATTGGCGACATAGCGGTTCAAACACGCCCTTTTGGGACATCCCTAACCTGAGCGAAGCTTAGGCCAAATACTTCGCCCGTACACAAAATTTACCGCGACATTCGGGTGCAATGTGACCTTCAAAGTGCACAAGCAGTGTTTGGACAACCCCTTCTTCTATTTGAGCCAAGGCTCATCTACACGCTGGGGACAGCTTCCCGAGAGATCAAGTCCAGAAAATCGTCCACGCGCATTGCGCCTAGATCTTCTTCTGATCTCAAACGCACTGAAACCGAATCCGTTTTAACTTCACGATCGCCAACGACCAGCATATAGGGGATTTTTTGAAGCTGTGCATCACGAATTTTCGCATTCATTCGCTCACTTCGTGAATCGACTTCAACCCTGAATCCCCTCTCCCTTAGGCGTTCAGCAATGTTATTCGCATGGCCAAGATGTCGGTCTGCTATGGGGATTATTTCGACCTGCATAGGTGCAAGCCAGATGGGAAAAGCGCCGGCGTGATGCTCAATCAAGACCCCCATGAAGCGTTCCATTGAACCAAGCAAAGCTCTGTGGATCATGTAGGGTCGATGCTCCTTCCCATCTTCACCCACATAGGTCAGATCAAAACTCTCCGGTAGATTGAAATCAAATTGTATTGTGCTGAGCTGCCATTCCCTTCCCAAAGCATCGAGCATTTTGATGTCAATCTTCGGTCCATAGAAGACAGCTTCACCTTCATCGATCTCATAAGGTAATCCCGATCGGTCCAACGAACTTTGCAATGCCTGTGTTGAAGCTTCCCAATCCGCTATATCCCCTGCTGATTTTTCTGGGTTGCGCGTGGATAAGTATGCCTGAAAGTTTTCAAATCCGAATGCTCGCAGGATCTTCAAATTGAACTCGAGAACCCGATCAATTTCCTCAGGCATTTGATCGGGTCTGCAAAAGTGATGGGCATCATCCTGCGTAAAGCCACGCACGCGCATCATCCCGTGAAGAACACCACTACGTTCGTATCGATATACCGTCCCCCATTCTGCGAAACGGAGGGGCAAATCGCGGTACGAGCGCATCTTGCTCTTGTAGATTTGAACATGGAAAGGGCAATTCATTGGCTTGAGATAATATTTCTGGTCTTCAATCTCCAGTGGCGCATACATATTCTCTTCAAACCACTCTAGGTGACCGCTCGTCTCCCAGAGTTTGGACTTGCCGATGTGCGGCGAGTAAACGAAATCGTATCCAGCTTTCTCATGCTCATCGCGGCAGTAATCCTCCGCCACCTTGCGCACCATGCCACCTCTTGGATGCCAGAGGATCAACCCTGGGCCAACATCCTCGCTCACGCTGAATAAGTCCAGCTCTTTCCCGAGCCTGCGGTGATCACGAACCTTTGCTTCCTCCAATCTCCAAAGGTACTGCTCCAGATCATCGGCTGATTCCCATGCCGTACCATAGATGCGTTGAAGCATTGGCCTGTTCTCGTCCCCGCGCCAATAGGCGCCCGCGATATTCAGCAACTTGATAGCATCCGGGTTTATCTTGCTCGTTCGTTCAACGTGTGGACCGCGGCACAGATCCGTAAACGTATCGTGAGCGTAAATAGAGATTTCAGGTGGTTCGTCGATAGGCTCGCCATATTCATCAAGACCGCCAAGCTCCAACCCTTCGATGAGTTCAATTTTGTATGGTTGATCGGCGTAAAGCTCTTTCGCCTCCTTCGCTGAAATGATCCTATATTCGTATTCGTGGTCGGCGGCGATGATTTCACGCATGCGCTTCTCTAGAACTTCAAGGTCTTCCGGGGTCAATGAGCGGGGAAGATCAAAATCATAATAGAACCCATCCGCGATGGGAGGTCCTATGGCGATTTTTGCCTCACCAGGGAACATCTCCATGACTGCCTGTGCCATGACATGCGCGGTGGAATGCCGGATCCGATAAAGCACCGACTGCTCATATCGTTCTTTCTGTTCTACTGCCATCACCCACCTCCATCGACCCTTCAAACGAAATTAAGCAAAACAGCTCTCACCCTTCTGGGGCGAGAGCTGGCGCTCACACGGTTCCACCCAGATTGACCAGAAAACGGTCTTCTCTGCCAGCTTGTAACGGGGCTGATACGTTCTCCTTACTCCATCCTAAACGGTGTTTCAGGTTTCCACTCACGGGTGGTTTTCACCGGCAGGTCCCTGGGAGGCTCTCAGTCAACGGCCGCCCTTCCCTGTAGGTCCTACAATCCGGTTACTCGTCCCGGTCATCGTGTTTGGGTTATTCGATTTAGTGGGCGGTATAGGATTTGAACCTACGACCTCATGCATGTCAAGCATGCGCTCTAACCAACTGAGCTAACCGCCCGGAATATGTTTTAGATTACGCTGGAATGTAAGGAACTTTCGCATTCCAGCGGTGCAAATCATGACGTGATTTTTAGATTATAAAGAGTGACATCGGATTCTGCAATGCTTTTTCCTTTCTGTTATACATGTTACTTCATTTCCTATTAACGCCACATCAACATATCACTGTTCTGGAGTGCGCAAGCGTTGCTTGCGCGACCTTAGCGAAGCTTAGGCTGGGCAAAGTCCCATTGCGCCCAAATGTCGTGGAAAAATTGTGTGTACGGGCGAAGCATTTGCAAGTGGTTTATGAATTGGCGTGATTTCCTGCAAATGCTTCGCCCCTACGCATTTCGATAATACATTTTCTTGAACGCTTTGCCATTCCTCATAAGGGTGACTAGCTCTTGATTGCTAACGCGTTGCCCCCTTAAGGGAAGGACCAACCGTAGGGGCACAATTTATTGCGCCCGAATGTCGTGCAAAAATATATGTACGGGCGAAGCATTTGCAAACAGTTCATGAATTAGCGTGATTTCCTGCAAATGCTTCGC
>JAGLGG010000059.1 GCA_023144145.1 Anaerolineales bacterium
CCCAAAGAATGCCAGGCATAGCTAAAAAGAAAAAGGATTAGCGCTACTGAGGGTGCTTGAACTGCAATCGCGGCGGAGAGCACGATGAAGAACATCGGAAGGCGTTCGAGAAAAAACCCAAGATTTACGAGGATTGATTTTTTCCGGGCGACCTGCTCGGTAAAGTTAGCGGAAAAAAGCTGAGGGAGGTACCAGAAGCTGCCTGCGATCATCGCCGCGACACCTATTGCCAATGTGCTTGTGGTCAGCTTGCTGATGAAAAGTGGGACGATGGTCGAGGCCGAGATGAAGCTCGCACCAAACATAAAAGTGGAGGTATCTAACGTTGTGACGGTGAAATTCCAACGAAAGTTGCGATCCCGCTCAGCCGCCAGTTCCCCCTCAGTCTTATCAGGGACTGGACGCTGTGTTTGTAATAACCTGGCCAGTAGAATGGCTGAGCCGTGCTTGAGTGTTGGGAGGAATGACATGGTGATACGTTTTTTCAGACCTTTATTCAAATTTAGACCTTCGGAATAGTAAGCTCCTTTGGATTAGGTATCAAGGGTAGGTAGGAAATCAGACGCACTCACTATTCCTTATTAGCTTTGTGAGCAATATGTTTATTACTCAACGCGGATTACATTCTTAGAAATATTTCATCGCTCCCTTGTCGCAACGCATGAAGTAGAATTACCTTCAGCATTTGTAAATTGGGTCTTGGTTTTGGAAGGGGGAAGAACAAGGGCGGATGGTCCAACTTCGGAGACCCTCTTTTCAATTCCAGATCAATCCACATCGCTCCAGCGATTGACGGGAGTGGCTCACCCTGCGAGTCCTGAGCAACTCGTTGTACAGTAAGGAGAAACCAATGCCCAGCATCGAGACCGTTAGAAAATGGTACGACCCGACTGACCCCGTGCACGGGTTTGATCACGTTCTCAGGGTATTAATACTGTCCGAAAAAATCGGAGCTGAACTTGACGCCGATCTTGAGATTTTGCGTGCCGCAGCTTTGTTTCACGACGCTACCGGCGCTGCACCCGGAGGTGAGAGTAGGCGTACGACCCATGAGCATGATTCTGCAGAATTAGCCGGTCTGGTATTGCGCGAAGAGGGTTGGGATCAAGAGAGAATCGATGCCGTTAAACATTGCATCCGAGCACATCGTTTTAGAGGAAATGAGACCCCGTCAAGCTTGGAGGCGAAAATTCTGTTCGATGCCGACAAACTCGATGTGGTGGGCGCATTCGGTGTTGCCCGGACGATAGGATATGCTGTTCAAGCACGGCAGCCCATCTATGCCAAACCATCCCAACGTTTTATGGATGAGGGCGAGAAAGAACAGAACGAGCCGCATAGTGCCTATCATGAGTATCTTTTCAAGCTCCGTCGTGTCCGAGATCGAATGCATACGGTGCCTGCCAAGGCTCGTGCCGAGGTGCGAAATCGCGTGCTAACAAGTTTTTTTGAGCAACTCGCATTGGAAGCAAGCGGTGAGGGGTAACACATTCTCATTCAGGCCATCCAACGTAATCTGCCGTGCATCAATGATTAGGCCTATAAAG
>JAGLGG010000006.1 GCA_023144145.1 Anaerolineales bacterium
TAATTCAATACCTGGAGAATCAATAGGAAATCACCCTAGAACCTCAAAGTATTACCGGGCAACTAATTGACCCTTACTCGACCAATTTCCCTATGGTATACTAATTTCCCGCGCCGCCCGTTCCACAGGGCGGCCGGTAGTATGTTCTCTTAAATAAAGGTATGCGATCATGCAAGATCATATAAAAGCTGTTGCGGCTCCTGTAAATCCAAATATCCCGGAAATCAGACCCGGCGATACGGTTAGCATCCATGTACGTATTAAAGAAGGACAACGCGAAAGAGTTCAGGAATTTCGTGGAACCATCATTCGCCTTCGCAAGGGTGGTAATGACGCCAATTTCACCGTGCGAAGGATAGCGACGCACGGGATTGGTGTCGAGCGAACTTTTTTACTGCGCTCTCCCCGCATCGAAAAAGTAGAAATTAAACGCAGCGCACATGTTCGTCGCGCTCAGCTTTATTTCCTCCGTGATCGGAAAGGGAAACGCGCTAGACTCACTGAAAAACGGCGATCTTAGCTGATTAACTTCACTTACCAATGGGTCGTGTGTCAAAGCCAATTTTGAATGGATATAACCCTTCCTCTGATCGAGGGAGGGTTTTTCAATGCAATCAATGATCAAAACGAGTTCCCCAATATTCTATATAGATGGTCTCCGAATAATACTCCCATGGATGCGGTGACGGGCTAAGCGAGGCTTAGCTGAGCCACCGCTGCTAATAATTTGTGGGAAGCTCCGCGAGCCAACTCAGCTGCCCAGGCTCCCACGCCTGGGCCTACGGCGGGTGGAAACCGCCTCAGCTGAAAAATGCATCGAATATCCCCGGGCAGGAGGCGCATTCCCAAAGGTTTTGTCCGAACTATCGTCCGGACCTTGCACCTTTGCTTGACCAAGTCATTCGCTAGGTAGTACTCTCTAACTATGGCACAAGGATCGATAGGGATTTTTGACTCTGGTGTTGGTGGCCTCTCCATTCTGGCACAGATTCGCAGACGCCTGCCAGAAGAAAATATCCTTTACTTTGCGGACCAAGCACACGTACCTTATGGCCCCCGAGATATGCAAGAGGTCCGTGAATTCTCGGAGACAATCACACAATATTTGATTGATGGTGGGGCAAAAATCATTGTAGTGGCCTGCAACACTGCCTCTGCTGCAGCATTGCATTATTTACGCAGAAAGTTCCCCGATACACCATTCGTTGGCATGGAGCCCGCGGTAAGGCCTGCCGCTCGAACCAGTAAAAGCTTGAAAGTTGGGGTGTTGGCCACACCGGCAACCTTTCAAGGCGCCCTCTTTGAATCAGTCGTGGAGCGCTTTGCTCATGGGGTTGATGTTATTGAACAGACCCTACCAGGGTTGGTGGAGCGCATTGAAGAAAATGACCTTAACGGACCACAGACCCGTGCAATCTTGAAAGATAAAATCGTGCCGCTGATCGATGCGGGTGTAGATACGCTGGTACTTGCTTGCACGCATTACCCTTTTGTCATCCCGACGATTGAGGATTTATTTGGTTCATCCCTTGTCGTCATCGATCCCTCTCCTGCCATTGCACGCCAAACCGAGCGGCTTCTGGATGAAAATGAATTAAGGCGTGATGCCAGTGCTCCTGGTGATGTCACTTATATTTCCACAGATGATGCGTACGCTCTGGTAACAATGGCAGTTCACCTAATAAATACGGATGGAACTTCAGTGTTAGTAAATTGGGATGGGCGTTCTCTTCGGCAAAAAAAGCAAAACTAGCAATCCAGAGGGTTTTAGCATAAACTTACGCCTAATTTGGGCTCACGATAGCCCAAAACACGCAGCAATTATTTCACGCACCGGATATTCCACATAGTTCTGAAAGGAGCGCTTAAGCATGGACCTCGGTTTGGCATTCTCGTTTCCATTCCAAGATAAGGAATGGGTTAAGAAAGTGGCCATCGCTGCTGTAATTTTCATTATTCCGGTCATCGGATGGATCATAGTATTTGGATGGGCAATAGAAATAACCCGACGTGTTATTCGAGCATCAGAAGAAACTCTTCCTGACTGGAACGATTTCGCTGAATACGCAATGTTGGGATTTAAAGGATTTCTGATCGCTCTTGTTTACTCGATCCCAATCATGCTCCTAACTGTGCCCGTATCCTTCTTGGGCTTGTTTGATTCTGACCTCGGGGGTGCTGTCGCTATCATTTCGCTGTGCGCAAGTTGTATTTCTTTCCTTTACTCACTCGTGCTCGGTGTGGCATTGCCAGCCGGTTTTGGAATTTTAGCTGATTCGGATAATCTAGCGGATGCAATCAATCCAAGCAAAATCTTTGAGGTTTTGAGGGCTGCACCTGGTGCATACGTAATCGTTCTCCTCGGCGGATTTATCGCGAGCATTGTATCCGGAATTGGTGTGATCGCATGCTTCATCGGTGTGCTCTTCACCGCCGCATATGCCCTTGCCGTTCAGGGCCACTTAATCGGACAGGCTTATAACGAAGCGAGCAAAGCCTTATAATTCGCATTGTTGAAAATCGAAAAAATTCTAAAACTCATTCAACGAGCCCCTCTCCAGTGAGAGGGGCTCGTTATTCGATCCTAATCCTTAAACGAGGAATAGATTAGTCTTCTACTCCCACCTGTTTTAAATCACTCGCCGACGTTCTAGCAACTGAGGCCACTGTCTCGCCCTCCTTCAACCCCATGATCTTCACACCCATGGTTGCCCTACTCGCTCGACGAATTTGTTTGACCTTGGTTCGTAGAACGATGCCGCCGCTGGAGATGATCGTCAAATCATCCTCCTCATCGACTACTCGAGCAGACGAAATCGGACCAACCACATCAAGCTTGTTTCTGTCGAGGGTCAGAACGCCCATCGTGCCTCGTCCTTTAGGTGCGTAATCTACACACGGCGTCCTTTTGCCGTAGCCGTTTGCAGTTACGATAAGCAGGTCACCTTTGGGATTCACGACGTCCATTGATGTCACATTGTCACCGGGATTAAGTTTTATCGCTCGTACCCCCGCAGCTTGCCTGCCCATCGAGCGCACTTTGTTCTCATGGTATTTCAACGCTCTACCGTTCTCAGTGACGATGATAATTTCATCATTCCCACTCGTTAATCGAACCCAACCAAGCACATCGCCCTTTGCCAGGCCAATGGCGATGAGCCCTGAAGGCCTTACGGCGGCGAATTTCGAGAGGGCAACTCGTTTGATCTTGCCGTTTTTCGTTGCCATTACACAATAATCTGCTGCACTGAAATCGGGGACAACGACCGCAGCGGTTACAGTCTCGTCTGGATTGAGAGCGAGGATATTTACCATGGGAATGCCGCGTGCGGTCCGATCCGCATCAGGCATCTGATAGGCCTTCTCCGAGTACACCTTGCCTCGGTCGGAAAAGAATAGAATCGTATCCAAGGAACGGGCTGGAATGAGCATGTTTACCTCATCCTCACCTCGCATCCGATGTCCCTTCACTCCCCGTCCACCTCGTAGCTGACGCCGGTAGGTCGTCGCGGCAACGCGCTTGATATAACCGCGCTCCGTAATGCTTATCAAAACGGGTTCGTCGGTAACCAGGTCTTCTTCTCTGAATTCTTCACCGGCATCTGGAGAAATCTTGGTTCGTCGTGTATCACCGTAGGCTTCGACAACTTCTTTCAAGTCCTTGGTGATCAACGTTAGGATTTTCTTAGGGTTGGCAAGAAGGCCTTCGAAGTATTTAATTTTCTTGAGTACTTCTGCATGTTCCTGCTCAATCTTTTCCCATTCTAGGGCAGCCAACCGGCGAAGCTGCATATCAAGGATCGCTTGAGCTTGGAGATCACTCAAGTCAAATTTCTTGATTAAGTTCTCCTTGGCCTTCCCAACGTCTGCAGATTGACGGATCGTTTTAATTACCTCGTCGATGTTCGTTAGCGCAATGAGCAAGCCATCCAAAATGTGCAATCTGGCACGAGCTTTCGCCAAATCGTGTTCAGTGCGACGAGTAATTACCACACGCCGGTGTTCGATGAAAATTCGCAGCGCTCTTTTAAGCGGCAACAACCTTGGCTCTCCGTCAACCAAAGCGAGCAATTGCACACCGAATGTTGTTTGTAGCTGTGTATATTTAAATAACTGGTTGAGAACCTTCTTCGGTTGTGATCCACGTTTTAATTCAACAACAATGCTCATACCACGCCGATCTGATTCATCTCGCAGATCAGAAATTTCATTCAGCCTACCCTTTCTCGCGAGGGCAGCTATTCTTTCAATAAGGACAGTCTTATTTACCTGGTAAGGGATTTCCGTAACCACAATCCTAAAGCGCCCTGCCCCCATTTCTTCAATATGAGCCAGGGCTCGCATTACGATTCGTCCTCTTCCTGTGCTATAGGCTTGTCGAATGCCTTCCGCCCCGACAATAATTCCACCAGTTGGAAAATCAGGACCCGGGATGTGTTCCATCAAGTCTTCAATGGAAACCTCATCGATATTGTCATAATTCTCGACCATGTAATGAAGGGCATCTGCCAATTCACCCAAGTTGTGAGGGGGAATATTTGTCGCCATGCCAACAGCGATACCCGATGCCCCGTTGAGCAATAAATTTGGTAATCGAGATGGCAAGACCGTTGGCTCCTGGAGGGAGCCATCAAAGTTATCACTGAAATCGACGGTGTCCTTGGCAATATCAATCAGAAGCTCCTCTGCCATCTTCCCCAATCGAGCTTCTGTATACCTCATCGCGGCGGGAGAATCTCCGTCGACAGACCCGAAGTTTCCTTGGCCATCCACGAGCATATAACGCAACGAAAAATCTTGAGCCATACGTGCCATGGCGGCATATACGGCCTGGTCACCGTGCGGATGGTACTTACCGAGTACCTCACCAACGATCCTAGCGGATTTTCGATAGGGGGTATTTGACCTTATCCCCATATCGTGCATCGCATAGAGGATGCGCCGATGGACTGGCTTCAATCCATCGCGGGCATCAGGCAACGCCCGTGCCACGATCACACTCATGGCATAATCGAGGTACGCCCCCCGCATTTGTTCGTCAATATCGACCTGTCGTATTGTCCCAATTTCCATACTTTTTCATCCCTATTAAGGGTTTTTCCGAGGAAACGCCCGCCTATGGCGGGCGCTTCGTTAATTATACCGCGCACACCCATCTTATCCAAATATTTGATAGAACTTTTGAGCTGCTCTCGGGTGAGATTACTCAAGTACTTTAGAGAATATTGGCTCGGTAGACCCACAAATAATCACATAATTCCTTGTGCTTGGACCGATATTAAAAAAGCCATCTTAAGTTGAGCGGAGTGAGCGCATCGCTCGCTTTACAAACGGCTCTAAACCAGGCTTCTACTTCAGAATTTGACTCCACCAATCGATCATGCTAGAAAGGGCCTATCGCCCGGAGGAAAACCTGATGGCACAAGGTCTTAAGCGCATACTGCCGATCCTATTAACCGTCCTTGCAGCGATCGTATTGATCCTTGTCATTCTAGGATTTGTACTCATACGACAATCATTCCCTCAAATCGATGGGTCTATATCCATCACTGGGCTGGATGGGGAAGTTGAAGTTATTCGAGATTCCATGGGCGTTCCCCATATCTACGCTTCTACTCTGAATGACTTATTTATGGCCCAAGGATTCGTCCACGCTCAGGACCGATTCTTTCAAATGGATTTTTCTCGACACGTGGGCTCCGGCCGAGTTTCTGAGATGTTCGGAAACAGCCAGATTGATACGGACATCTTCTTGCGCACCATGGGCTGGGAGCGCATTGCACAAGAGGAATTTGCCCAAATGGACGCAGAGGCAAAGGCACATATGCGAGCATACGCGAATGGCGTGAACGCTTATCTCGCAAATCACAGTGGTGCAAAACTGTCCTTTGAGTATGTCATTCTTAGCTTACTAGCACCCGACTATGCTCCTCCGCCTTGGGAGCCAGTTAATACGCTCACCTGGGCGAAGGTTATGGCATTCGACCTCAGTGGAAATCGAGGGGGTTGGGCGGATCTACATCGCGCCCAACTGTTGAAAATATTAGGAGAGGAACGGGCGAGGGAGTTCTTTCCAGCCTATCCTGAAAAACATCCCTATATCATTCCAGATGAACCCTTCGGAGAGGGCTATTACGAGATTGGAACCCAATTCACAAGCCAAAACAGCCCATCTTCTGAAAGTTGGACCTCCGGACCCTTTGATCATCTCCCAGGCTCAAACAATTGGGTTGTTTCAGACGCACTGACCGAAACCAGCGCACCCATCTTGGCCAATGACCCACACCTAGGGGTCCAGTTGCCGTCCATTTGGTATGAGGTTGGATTGCACTGCCAACCGATGAGCGAAACCTGTCCCATTAATGTCACTGGGTTTTCTTTCCCTGGAGTTCCTGCCGTAATCATCGGACACAATGATCGCATCGCCTGGGGTGTGACCAACACCGGACCCGATGTCTTTGATCTCTACATTGAAAAGATTAACCCCGCCAATCCTAACCAATATGAAGTAAATGGAGAATGGGTTGACATGGTCATCGTGCAAGAGCAAGTAAATGTGGCAGGTGGGGAGCCAATCACAATAGAAATCAGATACACTCGTCATGGCCCAATTTTTTCAGATGTCGATGAGGCATTCGATGACCTGGCCGAAACTACAGATCTTGAGGTCCCGGATAATTATGCCGTTAGCGTAAGGTGGACAGCGCTTGAAACAACGGAAGTATTCGCCACTTTCCTCGATCTCGCAGACGCTGCTAATTGGGATGACTTTCGCCACGCACTTGAAAATTTTGCAGTACCAGCCCAGAATTTCGTCTACGCCGATGTGGACGGGAATATCGGTTATCAGACCCCTGGTCGGATCCCCATACGTGCGGGAGGTGATGGTCTTCTCCCCGTTCCTGGTTGGACGGATGACTATGAATGGCTTGGGTACATCCCTTACGATGAGCTGCCATACTCTTTCAATCCACCTCAAGGCTACTTGGTGACCGCCAACAATCCTGTGATTGGTCCGGAGTACAAATATTCCATTTCCAAAACATGGGATTTGGGATACCGGGCACAACGAATTCAGGACCTGATCGAAAGTGATGACCGTCTGAGCATAGAGGATATGCAAATATTCCAAGGGGACAACTATGATCCGATGGGGCAACTGCTGGTCCCATTCTTAACAGAGATTACATTCGACGATCAGAAATCCTCTGAAATTGTGGCTGATTTGGGAAATTGGGATTTCATGAATGATATGGATTCGGCCGAAGCAGCCTTCTTCAATGCTTTCTGGAATCACCTCCTAATAACAACTTTTGGAGATGAATTCCCTGATGATATCCCCGGATCGGCCAGAGCCTTTCTTATTATGGAAACCCTGGTGCAAGAACCCGATAGTGCATGGTGGGATATTGTCAATACAACAAAAAAAGAGGGTCGGGACGAAGTTTTTCATATAGCTGTTTCCGCTGCCATTGAGGAGCTGGAGGGTAAACTTGGACGTAACCCGGATAATTGGACTTGGGGTGATTTACACACAATAACATTCGAGAATCAACTTGGTATCGGTCCATTAGGGTTGATATTCAACCGAGGCCCTTTCCCCACCTCCGGAGGTTCCTCGATGGTTAACAATACTGGATGGGGTGTGGGGAGTGATTACCAGGTTGGTTCTGTCCCTTCAATGAGGATGGTGGTTGACTTATCGGAATTGTCTAACTCGTATACAATGCACACGACCGGACAGAGCGGTCATGCTTTCCACAAGCACTACATCGACATGGCTGAACCGTGGGGGAATATTGAATTTCACTCCATGCTGTGGACTCGAGTGCAAGTCGAGGCGGATGCGGAAGGTCATTTAACCCTGATCCCTGAATGATGAGCTACAAAAAATGTCGGGGCGCGTGACGCGCCCCGGCATTTTTTGTTCTGGAAATATCCATAAACAATGGATTTCACCTGAGGTTAATATCATTCACAAAGTTGGAGCCAAATTAAAACAGCCATAAGCGCTCTGTAAGAACTAAGAATACAGTGCCGATGACTAGTATTGCCAGAAAGAGCATCACCGTGATGATTAAACGTTGAAATGATGACATTCCACGACCTCGTCCTGAAGCATAATCCAGACCAATTGATTCGTAGTACTCAAAATCAAGGTCTTTCAAAGTATACTTTTGCTTTAAATAATCAGTTGAATTAGCCATTGTTATAACTCTCCTTATTGAGAAGAAATATGTTTACGTTTTTCGCCACCTTCAATCGGTCTTAAGCTGACATCTCCATATCCAATGACTGTCTCATTTCCTGATTTTTCGATCAGCTTCAATTCGCCATTCGCGGTCAAACCGATTAACCTTCCTGTTACTGTTCCATCCGCCTTCTTAACAACTACCTCTTGGTTGAGGTAGGCTAACCTATCTTGCCAAGCATTAGACAGATCAGAGGAATTGACCTGTTGAAACAACACTTTCAATTTTTTTAATATCGCGATCAAAAGATCCGTTCTATTTATCGATCGGCCGAGAGCCTCACCAATTGAGGTCGCAGGGAAATCCAATTCAGCATCGTCCGGAATTGCCTCTGGAGAGACATTTAACCCGATACCAAGCACCGAATAATTCACACTTTCTCCCGTCCAGTTACTATTAACAAGAATCCCAGCAACCTTTTTTCCATCTATAAGGACATCGTTCGGCCATTTAATTTCAGGCTGTAGGCCAATTTCACTCAAAGCTTCTGCCACGCTTAAGGCACCCAACCCGAATAGTATGAGCCACTGATCTATACCAAGATTTGAAGGTCGGAGAATCAAACTAAACGCCAGCGCAGTTCCAGGGTTTGTAATCCACCGCCGCCCAGCTCTTCCCTTCCCTGCCGTCTGAGCGTCAGCGAGGACAAGGGTTCCATGAGGGGCTCCGGATTCAGCTAATTGGATCGCCTCCGCATTCGTTGAGCCGATCGATTCGTGGTAATAAAAATCCACTCCAATCCACCCAATGGGCAATCGGTCGCGCAATCCTCTATCATCAAGCATGTGCCATATTATTGTGCTTCTCCGCTCCTCCGTCGGAAATCCCTTCAAACGAAAAAGCTATCCTTCGCCCTCGGGTAGTAACAAT
>JAGLGG010000060.1 GCA_023144145.1 Anaerolineales bacterium
TAAAGGATCAGGTCGCAGAATTCGGGTCAATGGATTGCATTAATTGATTGACGAATGACGTTGGTGATTGATAAACTTCGCCTTAGAGAGGGAAGATGTCTAGACAAAATAAGGTTCAGATTCTGCTTACAAATGATGATGGGATCCGCTCGCCTGGCTTGTGGGCGGCAGCAGAAGCGCTTTCCGAATTGGGATTTGTCACGGTACTCGCTCCGCGTGAACAGCAGTCCAGCATTGGCCGGGGGTTCCCATCTACCTCAGACGGTATCATTCATGAACGTGAGGTCAAAGTTGGCGGGAATTCCTGGAAGGTCTACGCGATTGGAGGCTCACCGGCTCAAGCGGTTCAACATGGAGTCCTTGAAATTATGCATGGGAAGCCCGATCTAGTAGTTGCCGGAATAAATTTTGGCGAGAACGTTGGATTGGGAGTTACGATTTCGGGGACTGTTGGTGCGGCGCTTGAAGGTGCAGCCAATGGCATTCGCTCGATGGCAGTTTCATTACAAACAGATATTAGACTTCACGGTGAATATTCCTTCGAAGTTGATTTTTCTGGAGCCGCTCATTTCACTGCTTTGTTTGCGAACCTACTATTAAAGTCAGATCGGTTCCCCGACGTCGACGTCCTGAAAGTGGAGGTCCCTTGTGATGCCACACCATCGACTCCATGGAGAGTTACGCGCCTCTCTAAAGAGAAGTATTACATCCCCATCGCGCCGAGCAGATCGGATCTTGAAGAACCCGTAGTGTTAAGCTACCGACAGGCGACTCACCTTGATAAATTCAAGTCGGGGACGGATGCGCATGCGATGCAAGTTGCCAGGGTTGTGTCGGTCACACCTTTGAGCTTGGATCTTACTTCACGGGTAGACTTGGAAGCCTTCGAAGAGAAATTAAGATCAACGCTGGCGGAGGGCTGAGAGGGACAGAAGACGTCGTTCACCGTTTCCCAGACCTGAAGATTTGCTGCAGCTCTTGATGAATGAAATTATTTGAGGCAAGTAGTGATGCCGGCTCTTGATAAATATTATCTCCATTATCAACCCGACTGACCCGCCCTCCTGCCTCTTGAACCATCAAAATTCCTGCAGCCCAATCCCAGGGGAAAAGGTCCATTTCCCAGTAACCATCTAATCTCCCTGCCGCGACGTACGCTAAGTGAAGTGCTGCCGAACCAAGCCTTCGGACTGCGCGAGCTTGCATCGAAGCGAGAGAGTAACGCGTCAGATTGTTGGGGTTATGTTCAATGTCATGAGGGAAACCAGTCGCCAAAACACTATTTTCCACACTTTTTGTAGGTGAAACATGAAGATGATGATGCCCCAACCAAACGCCATTTCCCCGTGCTGCACGAAAACACTCGTCTCTCATTGGGTCAAGGATAACTCCAAGTAAGGTTTCAGTTCCTTCCATATAAGCGATTGACACCACGAAAAATGGAATTCCGTGAGCAAAATTCGTGGTTCCGTCGAGTGGATCAATGACCCAACGTCCACCCTCACCACCAATCTCACCACCTTCTTCCGCTAAGATCCCATCCGTTGGATATCTTTCTTGAATGCGTTGAATAATAAATTCTTCTGATCGAAGGTCGAATTCGGTGAGTAGATCCCTTCTACCTTTCAAGCTTATCGTTTTCTGTTGGTCATATCCATCCCGTAGTATTCGACCCGCGCCAAGCGCGACTTCAACAGTAAATTCAAGACGCTGTGTCATGCCCGTATTCAATGAGTTGGTGTTTGGTGGTTTCATTCCGCTATCTCACTTTCGCCAAAGGGAAATGGTCTCTATATGGTATGTCTGGGGGAAAAGGTCGACCAGTCTGATGTTTTCAAGCTGATACCCTCCCTCCTTCAGGGCTTTGCCATCACGGGCGAGGGTTGTGGGGTCACAGGAAACATACACCAATTCAGCTGGGGAGAGGTCGAGTATTGCCTGGATCACTCCAGCTCCTAAGCCCGCGCGCGGAGGGTCCACAAGAATTTTGTCGGGTTGCTCTCGGATCGCTGGCAGAGCAACTTCGACGGGGGCTTCATAGAGTTCAACACTATCAGAGTCTTGCAGGTTGAATTCGAAATCCTTTGTGGCCCAGGCTGATTGTTCGACCGCGATCACACGCGCTCCTGCTTCTGCTATGAAAGAACTAAACAATCCTACGCCAGCGTACAGATCAATAATTACGTCTGTTGGCTGAACGGCGAGCATTTCCAAAGTCAGGGCGACGAGATCGGAAGCCAAATCAGTATTGACTTGGAAGAAAGATCCGGCAGAGACATGAAATGTTCGATTCAGAACGTCGATTTGAATTGATGGTTCACCTGCAAGGACAGTTAGTGTCTGACCCGTCATCCAGACCACGGAGGCAGGAATGTCAATTTCCATTTCAACTTCTGCGTTAGTGTTGCTGTGTAATTCGATCATACGCTCACCCTCATTTCCAACTCGAATGGCAACTTGCTCGAGGATATGAGGAGCAGGAATATGTAGCATGGGCCACAGCTCAGCAATTTCTGAGAGGGGAAGGTGGCATTCTTTGATGGCGACCACCCGATCCGATCTGGCTGCATGAAATCCAAGATTTCCATCCACGTTGAGGCTGAACTGGATGTGGTTTCTGTAATTCCAGGGTGATGAGGATGGGAGAGTTGTCGCCAATGGAGGGGAAGAGAATCCCCCAATTCGATGAAGTTGATCGCGTACCACCTCCGATTTTGCCTTTAGCTGCATCTCGTAATTTAGGTGCTGGTAATGACATCCCCCACAATCCTTATAATGTGGGCAGCGGGGTTCAATCCGATGGGGGGAGGCATCGAGCATATTCAGAATTTTCCCTCGCGCCCACCGTTTATGTGGCTCAGTAATCTCCACTCGTACTCGTTCACCTGGAATCGAAAACGGAATGAAAATGACCCTGCCCTGTTCATCACGGCCGAATGAGGCTCCCAGATAGGCATGCCCGCTTAGTGTGAGGTCAAGTTCTTCCATGAGGGTATCGGTAATGGCTGCAACTTCAGGATGAATTTGTATGGGAAATATAAGTGTCGATATGGTCTAATAATGACTTAATGTCTTCGAGATCCATCTCGCCCATGTGTGCAATTCTAAAAGTTTCGTTTTTAAGATCACCGTAGCCATTTGAGATTTGCTTCCCATTTTCGGAAAGGGACTTATTCAAATCGCTTATGCTTATGCCTTTTGTGTTGCGAATGGTAGTTACGGTTTTTGATCTGTACCCCTCTAAAGCAAAAAGGTCGAATCGGTCTTTTGCCCAATTTTGCACATATGCTGCCATTTGCGTATGCCGATTGAATCGATTGGACAACCCTTCTTCTTGCATGAGCTTCAATTGTGCATCCAGGGCATAAAAGAATGAGATTGCTGGAGTGGCGGGCGTCATGTTCCTTTGCAGATGCTTGTTGAGAAGAAGGAAATCAAAGTAATGGCCTCGATGTTTGATGGAGTGCGCCCGTTCCATGGCACGATCACTTACTGCGGCGAAGGCCAGGCCGGGTGGTAGAGCCATGCACTTGTGGGAAGAGGTAATCAAAATGTCTATTCCCCAATCATCTGTGCGAATATCGACGCCCCCTGCTGAGGATACTGCATCGACCATGATGATGATATCTGGTTGAATTGCTCGGGATTCGGCAATTATTTTTGCAATTGGGTTTTCTATACCGGTGGAGGTTTCGTTGTGAACCAGGGCGAGGGTATCGTATCTTTTTGATTTCAACTTGGAAATGATCAGCTCAGGCAAATTTGGTTCGCCCCATTTGCTATCCACGCTTTCAGCGGATATTTCATTGCTGTTTGCCACGTCAACCCATCGTTGACCAAAAGCACCACATACACCGATCAAAATTCTTTTGGATACCATGTTTCGCATTGCGCCTTCAAACAGGCCGGTTCCAGAGGATGTCGTCACAAACACCCTATTCTTGGTTTGGAATGTCTCACGAAGGCGGGGTTGGGTTCTCGCAAATAAATCTGCAAAGGCATCCGAGCGATGTCCGATCATGGGTTGCTGCATCGCCTTCAAGATTTTTTGATCGACGTCTGTGGGACCAGGGATAAACAATCGAGCCATGTCTTCACTCACATTTTTCAAGTTGCAGTGATTCTAACAGAGCAGTAAAGCAATGTGGAGGATACCGGATACAGAGTCAATTCCTACGGAGAGCGCACGAAAACCAATAATATTACATAAAACATTAATAATATTAATGTTTAACTTGACTTAATTTACTCTCGTGCTATACTGCCTTCAATAAATTTATAATATTTTAATTTAATGTCATCGATGATTCGAGAAGGACGAGCGAGCACATACCTAGGATGGGGTTGCGAAATGCTAAAGTTTCCTTACATTGAGACTTTAGCACGTGCTAAGTCTTTGGAGATGGACAGACTCCGTTCTTCTCGCCCAACGATTCCTGATGCTGAATTATCGGGGGCTCGAACTCCGACACATCGTTTCGATATCTTGGTTCGAGATGCGTTTCAGCCAAAGTTTTCCGTTGCAATTGCTTAAGAACGAGGGCTTAGATGATAGACCTCGCGCAACCAATCTAGGAGTGAGAATTAATGAATCCAGTACCAACGACGTGTCCCATATGTGATGAGAATCTCACCGTTCGGCGACTTCAGTGCCGTAACTGTGATACCTCCATAGAAGGACATTTTGAATTAGGCCGGCTGGGTAACCTGAATTCGGATCAAATTTCTTTTGTAGAAACTTTCATTCGGTGTGAGGGCAAACTCAATCGAGTTGAAAAGGAAATTGGGATGTCCTATCCCACTTTGCGGGCGCGCCTTACAGAAGTTATTCGCAGTATGGGCTATCCGGTTGGACCAGAACTCGCAATTGTTAGTGACGAGGAAAGGCACAGCATTCTTGATGATTTAGCTAGCGGCAAAATAAGTTCAGAGGAAGCAATGCAAAAGCTTGAGGGTGAGGAAGCAGATTAAGTCACTTGAGGAGTAATGCCATGTCAGTTGCAATCAATAAAATCCTTAAGAAATTAGATGCTGGAGAAATTAACAGCGAAGAAGCACACCAACAGATTCGAGCCGACCAACAATCGGAGGAGACGCGTAATAACCACTTTCTTCGAATTCAGGTGAATAAAATTGGCGAAGATCGCCCGGGCGTGCATGTTCGAATTCCATTGCGAATGTTGAAGGTAGGGCTCGATATCGGCGCGGTGTACGCACCGGAGTTGAAGGATTTGGATTTACGACAAGTGATTGATGATTTGCACACCTTCGGTGATGGATCAATTATTGAGGTAGAAAATATTAAAGAAGGCGAGCATGTTCAAATATCAATTGACCGAATGGTTGATTGAGGTTCTACCTCAATGTTCTCGAAGCGCAAGGAGATAAACAATGCAAACCTTGATTTATGAGGTGGGAGATAAACCCAAGGTCACAATTCAATCGATTGGTGGCGATTTACGCATTTCTGGACGGCAAGAAGAGCAGGTTGAGATCAAAGCGTATAGTGATGACGTGGATGTCGTTCAAAATGGTGATTCACTCATTATCAATTGCCCATCTGATTGCCTGATATTCCTCCCAAATGATTCTGCAATTAATGCGGAGGCGATTGGAGGGGATGTGCGGGCAACCAATGTAAGAGGGGAAATGATGCTGCGCATTATTGGTGGTGATTTGAGCCTGCGGGGGATGGGTAAAGGCACATTTGAGACGATCGGTGGGAGTTTGCATGTTCGCAAAGGAACTGGTGATATCAGCATAGACCGGGTTGGTGGGGACGCGGTCGTCGATCGAATTTCAGGAAATGTAAAACTCCGCAGTGTGGGGGGAGATCTTCGACTTAGAAGAGTGGATGGTGCGGTTGAGGTCGATGTTGGGGGGGATGCGAGCGTAATGTTCACCACCTTGGGGGGTAAAAGAGTATCAGTAAAAGCAGGGGGTGATTTGTCTTGCTACTTGCCCGGGGATTCATCAGCGAAGGTCTCCGTTTCCGCTGGTGGGGATATACACATCCCTAACTCGATCGAGGTTGAAGACAAGGGGACCGGGAAAGTGTTCAAGCTTGGGGATGGCCAAATTCCGGTCGATCTTATTGCGGGCGGAAAACTATGGCTGCAGGGGGATAAAAGTTCTGATGACCTTCTCTACGCCAATTTAGGAGAATCTATTGCCTCACAAATTGAAACGGAAGTTGAGGCAGGAATTACACAGATGGAGGCTACATTAGAGGCGATTGGTGCAGGTGTGGGAGCGTTCTCGTCAGAGCGCATTGGGGAGCAGGTTCGACGCGCCGTAACTCGGGCAAGGCGAAAGGCCGAACAAGGGAAGAAACGTGCAGAGAGAGCGAGAAGACGTGCTGGAAAGAAATCTCGTTCCATTAAACATAATCTCAGCGGACGTAGTGCAGGAAGGCCTGAAGATTCAGAGGATGAACACCTTTCCATACTACGCATGCTCGAAAAGGGAACTATCACAGTCGAAGAGGCAGAGAAGCTTCTTCAAGCATTAGAGGGGAGCGCGTGACCGCAGCGGTTCTCTCCCGAAGAAAAGATCCAAAAGGGCTTAGACTTATCGATCCCAGACGGGATATGTGGGCAATTGCCGATCTGATTGAGTCAGCATTTCCTCTTGATTTTGACCCGGCTGGTCGACGGATGGTGCGAGAGATGAGGGCCTACGGACGTGCCGGAGTTGTTGGGTATTGGCTTGGCCGCATCTTTCTGCCTCCTGCTGCATTCCCTCTCGGATACGTGTGGGAGCAGGATGGAGCAGTGGTTGGCAGCGCGAGCCTACTCAGGGTTGATAGATACCCTGAACGTTGGGTGCTGGCCAACGTTGCCGTCAAAGCCGAATATCGCAGGCAAGGTATTGCGCGTGAACTTACCAAAGCGTCGGTCGATCTCGCAAAACAACGCAAAGCCAAGGAGTTATTTCTGCAGGTAGATAGCTCAAATCAAGGGCCTCAAATTCTTTATGCTTCCATGGGATTTCATCCGCTTGTCACTCGTTCTAATTGGGTTAGATCAGCAAAAAGATCGATGGTGGTTGACGGGCAGATTGGCTTGGCGAGAGAAAGACGGGAGCAGGAATGGAAATCACAACTTTCACTTGCCGAGCGACTTCACCCCGAAGGTTTAGTATGGCCATATCCGTTGACCTCAACCCTGTATCGACATCGTTGGATGCAGCAGATTTTCAGCACGCAAATGAATAAACACTGGGTCTGGGTGGAAGACGATCAACTCATGGGCTCACTTAGCGCGCGTTCACGCGTCTACAATCGCAAGCTGCGCTTCATTCTGGTTGTTGATCCTGAGATGAGAGGGATCATCGAGCGTCCCCTATTAACGAAGGGGCTCAGTGCACTTGCCGACACACAAAGAGAAATCTTATTAGATTACCCCGTTGGGTTAGCAGATCAGGATCTTGAGACCCTAGGATTCACAGCTCGACGAACCCTGACCTGGATGTCCAAGGAACTATGAGACCCCTTCGAGGTCATGTGGTTTAGCAGTATTTCAAGCGAGATAAACTCTGTTGATATCTGAGGATAGAGGATGCTTCGTAACAAGAATTTCGTATTGCTTTGGATTTCGCAGTGCATATCCGGCGCAGGCGACACCTTCACCTTTTTAGCCCTTACCTTAAAGGTAAATGATTTCTATGTTGATCCAGGGGAGTCAGCAAGGGCGCTCAGTGGGGTATTGATTGCGTTTGCCCTACCGGTATTATTGTTTGGCATATTTGCAGGCACATTGGCTGATCGCTTGGATCGGAAAAAGATCATGATCGTTTCCGACCTCCTCCGAGCGCTCGTTGTGCCTAGTTTCCTTCTGATCAAAACACCTGCCGATTTACCCTGGGCAATGCTCATCGCATTCCTGGTCTCCTCCTTTAGCGTATTCTTCTATCCTGCTCGTATGGCCTTGATACCGGTCGTGGTTAAAGAAGAAGATTTGATGACCGCCAATGGCTGGATGCAGATGGGATTAACCGTAGCCCGCCTCGCAGGACCTGTATTGGCAGGCATTGTTGTCGGAACTTGGGGGGTGGGGCTTGCTTTTGGGATTGATTCGGTAAGCTTCTTGGTTTCCGGGGCCCTGCTTCTTGGCATTTCGGGAATTACCACCAAGGTAAAACGAGATGCAGTTGCTTCAAATACAGCCTGGGGTGATATTAAAGATGGCCTTCTGTATGCTGGAAAGAGCCGTCTCATAAAAGGTGTAACTCTTGGTCTTTCATTAGCTATGCTTGGTTTGGGTGCGGTAAACGTTCTTTTTGTTCCATTCATGAGA
>JAGLGG010000061.1 GCA_023144145.1 Anaerolineales bacterium
GGGATGCTGGTCGGAGGGCTGCTAATTGGAACCCTCGGCAAGCGCTTGAAACCCCGTACTGTGGCTTTTGTTGCAATGATGTTGCTAGGAGCAACAGTGGCAATTTTTGGAGTAACACCAAGTTACAGCTATGTGTTTTTCGTGATGCCCCTTGCAGGTCTCGCTCTACCTCCTTTGAATGCCAGCTTACAAACGATGTTTCAAAGAGGGGTGCCCCAGTATATCCTGGGAAGGGCTGGCTCCGTGCTAGATATGACCGTCACACTGGCAAATCTGATTTCCATGGGAGCAGCAGCCTGGTTGGCTGATCAGATAGGGCTTCGACAAACATTTATGTTCGGTGGAGCCATGTTGCTTTTGGGTGGACTGGCAATGCTGTGGATGTTGCGAGGGATAAAGTTGGAGAAGGCGGATCAACCCGCATTAGTTCCGGATGCAATGTTTTAGCGAAGCGAGGGAGTTATCTTGAAATCATTCTGGGATGGAACCAATGAGCAAAAATAAAAACCTACAAATGGATGGTGAATCGTCAGGATCTGATGGAGATAATAGTGAAGATCGGATGGGAATATTGAGCCAGATCGAATCCGGTCAGATTGATGTTGAGGAGGGTCTACGGCGTTTGCAGGAAGCTGAGAGTGACGATGATGAGCAACAGGATTTGCTAGACCAATTGGATTCTGGCGAGATTGATGTTGGTGAAGCCATCCGCCTTATCGAAAGTGGGAGCAGCGCGGGAGGTGCATCTGCGCCAACTTCTGAGGTTCATCAGATGCCATCTATCTCTCCTTCTTTGGAGAAATTGCGCTCCTGGTGGCCCTTGATACCTGCAATTGGCCTTATTGTCACTGCTTTGGGGGGCTGGATGAGTATGTATGGGGGTTGGTGGTGGCTTTTTGCAGCCCCATCGCTCTTGGGAGGAATATTAATCTTACTATTTGGCCTTGCCACATACAATTCGCCATGGTTGCACATACGCGTTGATACTGGTCAGGTGACTTGGCCTCAGCGTGTGGCAATTAGTTTTCCCGTTCCCATCCGATTGGCATCTTGGGGGCTTCGGAAGTGGGGTCATTACGCTGGAAGTCTTGATGCAACAGCAATTGATGAATTGCTTTTATCTTTGGATGAAAACTTTTCGGCTGACAATCCTATCCACATAGAGGTCCATGAGGATGAGGAAAGCGGAGAAAAGATCCAGGTTTTTCTGGGATAGAACTGGGCTTGCCGGTGTATGGAGGCTAGGATGGCAGATAAGAAAGAACGTGTAAAGATTTTGAGCATGATCGAAGAGGGGAAAATCACCGCGGAAGAAGGATCGCGACTACTGGGCGCACTTTCAAAGAGCAAGAAAGTACGCGCCGATGTTCCAATGAGTGAAGCCAAGTGGCTGAGAATTCGAGTTTCCGACTTGGATACAGGGAAGACTACAGTGAATGTAAATCTTCCTGTAGGTTTGGTTGATGTCGGATTGCGCATGGGGGCTCGATTTGTGCCGGACATGGAAGGCATTGAACTTGAAGAATTGTCGGAAGCTCTGCGTCAGGGGTTGACGGGTAAGATCATAGACATTGTTGATGAGGAGGAGGGGCAGAGAGTAGAGATATATTTTGAGTAATTTCTTTTCAATAAACCGATAGGTTGTTAGAATTCCTCATCAGCATGGGGAATTGGAGGGGAAATGAACAAAATACTGTTACGCTGGCTCATCAATGCCGTTGGACTTTACCTGGCGATAGGGACAGGTTGGATCAATGGTATTGAGGCGGAAGACACGAGCATCGTCGCTATTTTGGCGTTGGCTTTTGTCTTCGGTGTTATCAATGTGTTCTTGCGACCATTATTAAAGCTTTTAACATGTCCTGTGATTCTGCTAACATTGGGGCTCTTCACCCTGGTGATCAACGCTGGGATGTTCTGGTTGACCGGAGTGATAGGTGAGGCTTTAGGGTACGGTTACACAGTTGACGGGTTCCTTCCAGCCTTACTGGGGGGTTTGGTTGTTGGCGTAGCAAACCTGGTGTTAAACATGGTATTCAAGGAAGAGCTTAAGAATAATTGAAAATTGTCCTTTGAAATATTAAAGCCCCCCCTCTTGGGGGCGCTTTAATTAATGGATGTGGGCTAGAGGATGTTTAGGCGCCTTGCTCCCTGTTCACATTGATCATGTAGTGGCCAAGGCTAATTAGCCATCCACAAGGATCACTTGATGCGGTAGCCCTCCTGTTCGTTATTGAAAATCCATCCCACGATTGAGCCGCTTCTAATTTCTTCAGTCAGATAAGCTTCGCGAATTACAGCGGCTGATCCACTCCCTCGTACCTTGATCCGGGAGTTTTCAAGCTTCTGAATCCGATCTTTCCACAATTTGATGTTCTTGGGTCTCAAATCAACCCAGCCTTTTAAAGCCCACGCGTCAAT
>JAGLGG010000062.1 GCA_023144145.1 Anaerolineales bacterium
AGCGCCACATCTGTGATGCGGTTGATTTCGATTCCTGGTGAGATCTCCACCCACAGGGAAGTGTCATTCGGAAGCGGTAGGAAGCCGCGTGCCACCGTACCCAGATACCCGGCGTGCTGTAATTGCAAACTGTCGAGAAAAATATACGTCCGTAGATCTACTGTCATCCGCCCTCTCCTTATCTATGCACCATTTGATTGTATGATCTTGACACTCGCACTTGCACCCAATCGGCTTGCTCCAGCCGCGATCATTTTTTGGGCATCCTCCAGTGTTTTGATGCCTCCAGCAGCCTTGACACCGATGGAGGGACCAACCACTCTTCGCATCAGGGCGACGTCTTCAACCGTTGCGCCGCCCGGTCCAAAACCAGTGGATGTTTTTACAAAATCAGCCCCTGCCACTTTAGCAAGCTGGCAGGCGACTACTTTTTCTTCATCCGTGAGCAATGCCGCTTCAATAATGACCTTTAAAATCGCGTTTCCCGCATGGCACACTCGCGCAACTGCGGCAATATCGCCGCTCACGAGTTCATAGTCGCGTGATTTCAATGCGCCGACATTCATCACCATATCAACTTCTGTTGCGCCTTCACGTACCGCCTGCTGAGTTTCGAAAACTTTGACATCGGTTGGAGTAGCGCCAAGAGGAAATCCAACCACAGTGCATACATCAATATCACTTCCTTGAAGCAAACTGACGCACAATTTTACATTTGTCGGATTAACACAGACCGAGGCAAAGCCATACTTGCGCGCCTCAAAACAAAGCTGAGCAATTTGATCCTGGGTTGCCTCCGGTTTCAAAATTGTGTGATCGATCATATGACTCAATTGACCATCCGTTGGTGCAATTCCAAGGGTGCTCGCCAAGCGATCTGCACCTGCCTCGACCATCGGTTTTACTCGTTCCACAAAATTGTTGGTGGAAATTGTCTTAGCAGAAACAGAACCTACCTCGCCAGGTTGTCCACCTTCTTGAACCAGGATCAGAACCTGTCGAGTTATCTGTTCAATTACATTCTCAAGGGTTTGTTCATCAATGTTCATAATTTACTAACTCATAAACTCCAAATTTATTTAAAGAATCGGTTTTCTATGGATGTGATCTTATCCACCCTACGTGCATGACGTCCCCCTCCGAAGTCCGTCTCAAGCCATGTTTTTACTATTTGCTTGGCCAGGTTGGCCCCGATTAATCCAGCGCCGAGGGTAAGCACATTGGCATCATTATGTTCACGGCTGTTTATTGCCGTTGCCTGGTCGTAGCACATCGCTGCTCGTACGCCAGGGATCTTGTTCGCTGTCATGCAAGATCCAATTCCAGCGCCATCAATGATCACCCCACGCCATGCCTTGCTCTCAGATACAAGCTTCGATACTGCATATGCAAAATCAGGATAATCAACGGAGACCTGACTATCCGTCCCACAATCGACAACTTCATATCCCAAATCACCAATAAATGCTTTTAATGCTAATTTGAGCTCGTAACCACCATGATCCGCGCCCATCGCAATGGATCCACTGCCGGAGGGAACCGGGTTTTGAGCTCCTACCGCTGGATCTGTATATGCCAATTTTGTAGTCGTGGGGGTGCTCTGTTCGGTGATTGCTACACGCCTATCCATCGCAACTTGACGCGCGAGCGGAGTGATCAGGGCGCCTTGGGGAGCAATAAATTCACCCCCAAACGGAAGATCCCTGATATCAAGCTCGGTGACGAGTTTGCTTGAGGATCTAAGTGGGATTTTTCCTGCCAATCCGACAGTGCGGTATACGATCCTTCGTACCATTTGTCGAATTTTGCCCTCATCCGCCATCTAGAATCGCTCCTATACCGCTCTGAGATCAATTTCGTGTAAATTCCCGTCCCATCCCGTTTGAAAACTCATAAAATCAGGTTGGCTTACGGAAACCTACTGCTGTCTTCTTCGGATAAGTTCCACCGAGTCCCTTGACCGCGGATCTCTACAATTTCCGCTTCAAATCGCAAACGATCGCCTCGGAAAAGACCATGGAAGTACTCAACCGGTGTGCCATCATTGAGAAAACTTATGCTATCGATCAGGAGCAAAGGCGAACCAACTGCAATCTTGAGTAATTCCGCCTCATTCTCGTTTGCTGAAACCGCATCTATGCTCCGTCGCCCTCTGCCGATCGTCAACCCACACTGATGCTCAAGAAATGCATAGAGCGACTGCCTGGTTAGATCCGCATTAATGACTTCCCTGCACATCTCATAGGGCAAGTAGGAGGTCACCAAAACAATCGGTTCATCCTCGATAAAACGTAACCGCACGATTTTTACGACCGGCGACATGGGTTCAATCTTTAAATAGCCTGCCACCTTCGCATTCGAAGGTACGATTCCTTGCTCTAACACACGTGCAATAGGCGTAAACCCCTTATCAGCCATATCTTGATAAAAACCATCAAGGGATTGAACCAGGCTCCTGCTGCTGATCTTAGGCTCAGAAACGAAGGTCCCACGGCCTTTCTCCCGGCGGATCAAGCCGGCATATGTCATATCCTTCAAAGCCTGCCTCACGACAGTCCTGCTGACGTCAAACAGCTCACACAGCTCGATCTCGCCCGGAAGCCGGTCACCTGACTTCCAATTCCCGCTCCGAATGTGCTCTTCTAGCGCGTCTCGCAGCTGTACGTAATAAGGAATTACGCCGTCCTTATCGATCGTTGTTCGTAACACCGAGGCCCTTCCCTAGAGTAATTCTTCCAATTTCAGCCGGATCCAATATGTTATCCTGTAATACTATATATGTTATCCTGTTATTACATTTCACACATAATACAACCATTTTCGCTGGTTGTCAACTGTGATTATCTGACCTTCTGACACAAGATAGACAAACAATAGAGAATGCCCTACCTACCTAGAGGCATATTTCGTTACATTATTCCAACAGAGGCGGCTCCCATGTCGGTGTACGCCCAGGCGTGGGAGCCTGGGCTGCTCTATTGTACGAACCTCGCTAATTAAACCTTTTGTAGGGGTGCAATTCATTGCGCCCAGCCCTTCATATCCGTTGTAGGGGCGAAGCATTCGGGCCGAGAGGTGCACTCAGCTGGAACTACTGGTCTAGCCCATTGTGGTGTGCGAATGCTTCGCCCCTACGCCTCTCGCTTATGCCGGAACCAGGATATGTCATTCATCCATTTAGAATGGAATAATCCTCGCCTCCACGAGACCCCCTCCCCCACTACAATGTCTGCACTGAAAAGGGTGCAATACTATTTTCAGAACTCTGGGTTGACAATTAAGTACAACCATCGATAATGATTTGAGTTCACGAAGAGACCTCAGGCCGTTGAAATTCGAGTCTCTTTATAATTATAAAAAATTCTCGTCAAAATCTGACTGGTGAGCGTGAAGCATGGCACGATTGCACGAGCATCAAGGCAAGGCTTTACTCAAGCAGTTGAAGATCCCCATTCCTCAAGGTGGACCAGCCAAATCGTCCCAAGAAGCTAAGAGAATTGCATTAGAGATCGGGAAACCCGTCGTTATCAAAGCTCAGATTTGGTCTACAGGTCGAGCTTCCCTCGGGGGAATATGTTTTGCCGATTCACCTGAATTAGCTGAAAATCTCGCTGAAGAGTTACTTGAGTCGGGAGTCGAAGGCTTTTTAGTGAATACCGTTTTGGTCGAAGAAAGAGTGGCCATTGAACGCGAATTCTTTGCGAGCATCATTATTGATGATCAATCAAAATCCCCCGTAATTATTTTCAGCAGCCATGGTGGAACAGGAATCGAAGAAATCGCAAAGGAACAACCCCAGGCGGTACAACAACACATCATCGATATTCAACTTGGATTACGCGACTTTGAAGCGCGTGACATGGTAAGACGAACCGGTATCCAAGGAAAACTGCAGCTATCCATTGGCGCGATTCTGGTGAAGCTCTATCAATGTGCGCGGAAGTTCGACGCACGATCGGTTGAGATTAACCCTCTGGCTTTAACATCTGAAGGGAAGCTGGTCGCAGTAGATTGCAGGATTACGATAGATGATTATGCAGTCTATCGACAACCAGAGCTTGACATTGAAGTTGCCAGGGAATTTGATCGGCCACCATCTGAGTTGGAAAGAATTGCTTGGGAAATCGAAAAAAACGACTATCGCGGCACTTTTTATTTCATTCAAATGGAGGACGGCTTTTCCAAAGGTGAAGGGATGATCGGTTTCCACGGTGCTGGTGGTGGTGGCTCCATGATGAGTATGGACGCTGTCATGGCGAGGGGATACAAAATCGCTAATTTCGTCGACACGAGTGGGAATCCACCTGCATCTAAAGTCTATCGCGCCGCGAAAATAATTCTTGCCCAATCGGGGATAGACGGGTATTTTGCTTCAGGCTCCGGCGTAGCATCCCAAGAGCAGTTCCACAGCGCGAGAGGTCTTGTCAAAGCCTTCATGGAAGAGCCACTACGCGTGCCAGCGGTGATTCGTCTTGGTGGAAACGCGGAAGATCGTGCCATAGTGATCCTCGAACGCGCACAAAGCTTCGTTCCCGCAAAAATCGAAGGATATGGAAAGGACGACTCTCCAGATTTCTGCGCTGAACGTTTAGAATCCCTCATAAATACACATAAACCCAGCAACTCCGATGCTTCATCATTCATCCACACTGAAGCAATTACACCCTATACATTTCCAACTGTAACCAATGGAAAAGTCACGTTCGACCATGCAGCATGCTCGACATGTGAAACTAAGATCTGTATCGAAACCTGCGTGCCCGGAATACTTAAGCTAGAGAATGAAGTCCCTGTATTGAACATATCAGAAGACGAGGCAGCGAAGGGAAAATGCATTGAATGCCTTGCGTGTGAGATTGAATGTTGGTTTGATGGGAATCGAGGGGGACGCATCGAACTACCTATTCCAGGTTTGGAAGAGTATCAGGCAAAGTAGAAACAAAGATTGCATCTTGAATTGGAGCTGGGATGGCAATTCTTATTGATTCATCAAAACGTGTGCTCGTCCAGGGAATTACGGGGCGTGAGGGTCGGGCAAGAGCTCGCCTGATGAAGGAGTATGGTTCTCAAGTTGTTGCTGGAGTAACTCCTGGAAAGGGCGGCCAGGATGTCGACGGCGTACCAGTATTTGACACTGTGCAGGAAGCGGTTGAAACCGTTGGCGACCTAGATATTAGTGTACTTTTCATTCCGGCACCGTTGGTGAAGAATGCTGCCCTGGAAGCCTATGCTAGTGGAGTTAAGCTCCTGGTCATTATCCCAGATCGAGTACCAATTTATGATGTTCTGGAAATTGCCGAAGCAGCCAAAGAGAGTGATGCACGGTTTATTGGGCCCAACACCCTCGGAGTGCTCTCACCGGGCAAGGCTGTCGTGGGAATGATCGGAGGGCGCGCAGCTTCTGCAAAATCCTGGTTCTTCCCGGGCCCCGTAGGGATCACGTCGCGCTCAGGCGGGATTACTTCTTCGATGGCATACTATCTCGCTCAGGAAGGCATCGGTGCGACAACGTTGGTTCACGTTGGAGGAGATGCGGTTGTTGGTACCCCTCATCCTGATGTCTTGAAGCTCTTTGAAAAAGACCCCGAGACGAGAGCGATCGTAATGTTCGGTGAAATCGGTGGAAGTCAGGAAGAACAAGTCGCTGACCTTATCGAGAATGGCGAGGTAACCAAACCGGTGATTGCATTTATCGGGGGTAAAGCCGCAAAGAGCGGCACCAGGTTTAGCCACGCTGGTGCAATCATCGAAGGGTCTCGGGGCACCTATGATGGCAAGGTAAAACGTCTGAAGGAAGTCGATGCAGTCGTCGTCGATGCCTTTGGTGATCTACCACGGATGACGAAACTCACTTTAGAAAAACACGGGATCAAGTTATGAGCGAAATGAACTGGAAGACCTCCGTCACAAACGTAAAAACAAACGAACTCCGCCTTCGTGGCTATCGAGTAGATGACCTTATGGGGAGCATTGGATTTGCTGAGGGTATTTACTTAGCCCTGAAAGGTCGATTGCCTTCCGAACAAGAAGGATTGATGTATAACGCAATCTTCGTCTCCTGCATCGATCATGGTCCAACTCCCCCCTCCGCCCTGGCCACGCGAACAGCGGCCTCTACTGGGGCATCCCTGAACGCAGCGGTAGCTAGCGGGGTATTGGCCATCAACCGCTTCCATGGAGGTGCGATTCACGACTGTATGGGCGTATTGGAGCAAGGTCTCGACGATCAAGCAGCGTCAGGTGCTCCTATAAAAGACATTGCGGATAGGTTGGTTACCCAATACCGAGATGTAAAAAAACGAATTCCCGGCCTTGGACATCGCATCCACACCGATGACCCACGCACAAAAAAGTTATTCGACCTGGCAAAAGAACTTGGCCTGGCTGGAAATGGGGTTGCTCTAATCAGCGCGATCAAATCTTCCCTTCAAAATCAGGGAAAATCACTGCCCATCAATGTCGATGGTGCAATTGCTGCTCTGTTGATTGATCTCGAAGTACCTCAAGCATTGGCGAATGCTTTTTTCATTATTTCACGCGTGCCTGGATTGGTCGCTCATTATCATGAAGAGATCGAGCGTGAACGCCCTATGCGTCGAATTCATCCTACAAAGCATGAATATGATGGTCCTGAGGACAGGAGTGTATAAAGATTACTCCTTCCATCGAAAGCTAGTACTCCGTATCAATAAACTCCCCTTGGAGGGCTGAGAATGGTCAAGATACTAACTGAATTGATTCCAGAATTTCTATCCATTCAGGATGAGGATTTGAGAGCAAGTGTTTTGGCGGTATGGGACGATGCTCTATCAATTGGAGGATGGAATCTCGAAGAACTTGAGCGAATGCCCTTTACGCTCCTGGTTGAAAACGTAGACATTACATTTCCAACCCATGTCAGTGTGGTCTGCAAACTGTGCATCGCCATGCAAGACGTGCTTCAAGAAGCATATGGTGATCGATACGATATCGATCGTGACGCACTGATTGCAGGTGCATTGCTAGCCGATGTTGGAAAGTTGATTGAGTTCAAGGAAGTAGACGGGCAGTATGAATGGGCGAGTATGTACGAATATCTGAGACATCCCTTTACGGGTGTGGGTCTTTGTTTCAAGCACGGCATCCCCGAACGTGTTATGCACGTTGTCGCCACGCATTCATGGGAGGGTGATAAATTCAAACGCCGTCCTGAGTCCATCATTTTCCATCACGCGGATTTCACCGATTTTGATTTGACGAAATTTGG
>JAGLGG010000063.1 GCA_023144145.1 Anaerolineales bacterium
GCCTTCCCAAGTGCAGTGAAGAAAATAATTCAGGCAGGTGGATTAATCCCATACACGCGGCAGAAACTTTCCATAACGAAGGACTGAGGCGTCTCTTCATGACTGATTCATCACATTCCCAGGAGCGATCTAAGATCTCACCAGCACATAGATCCTTGTGGCGCGCCATTTATTGGGTTTCTTTCCCTTTTGGAATAATTGTATTTGTCTTACCAATCTACGGCAGAGATTTAGGCGCCTCTGCCTTGGAAATTGGGGGATTCTTTTCAGCCGCAGCCATCATTCCAGTTGTGATCCGCCCCATCTTGGGTCCGTCTCTGGATCGATGGGGTAGAAGGCCATTCATCCTTCTCGGTTTGCTCAGCCATGTGTTTGCCATGCTCGTTTTTTCGTTTGCTGACACAGTACTTCTACTTACAATTGCGCGCCTTATCCAAGGCCTGGGCACGGCCTTCCTATGGCTCACAGCTCTCACAATTGTGGCCGATATCGCGCGTGAGACAGGGCGCGGTCATGATTTTGGATTTGTAGATGAGGCTGCCAACCGGGGGGCAATTGTCGGAACCATTACAGGATTTGTTCTCATCGCCATTCTCACCAGCATGGGAGTCCGATGGGAAACAACTTGGTCCGTCCTATTCGGGGCATTCAGCCTGATTGCCGGTATTGGATTTTGGATAGGATTGAAAGGGATTCCGGAGACCAAGCCATTGGCCTCCCCCGAGGAAGTTGATAAACGTCCAATTTCAATGCAATTAATTTATTTGATGGTTATTATTTTTCTTACTGGAGCGTCGGCTTCGATGGTGTGGCCAATGTTAATGATTTTCTTGCAGGATACGATCGGTGCTGAAATCTGGGGATTGGCCCTGGCCTATTTGCCGGCGGCTTTGTTGGGCGCATTCCTGCCTTCCCGATTAGGAAAAATTGCAGATCGACTTGGACGGAAGATTCCCATGATCGGGGGCTTGATCGTTGGAGCTATTGCTTCAGTTCTCATCCCGAGCCTGCGATCCTTAATCGGGTTAACTATTGTGTGGACCATTGAATCACTTGGTTGGATGACAGCCATGCCAGCCGAGCGAGCGTTCGTCGCCGATATCGCTGGTCGAGATGTGCGAGGGACGAATTATGGTCTCTATACCTTCGCCTATTTTCTCGGTGCGGTAATTGGTCCATTAGCAGGAGGATGGCTCTACGATTCAGTTGGACCCTCGAGTCCTTTCTACTTAAACGCCGGTGTCTTATTGCTTGGTGCAGTTCTGGTAGCGATACTGTTACGCGAATCGCGAACAAAAATTGCTCCTGAGGTGGCCCTACCGTAAGACCTAGTTTAATTTCCATTTAGTTTCAGAGGAGATGTTTGAATGGCCAAATATCGAATAGCTTGGATGCCTGGCGATGGAATCGGTGTCGACGTGATGCACGCCGCACGCCTGGTGCTTGAAACGCTCGAACTCGATGCAGAGTACGTTCCCGCAGATATCGGATGGGAGTTCTGGTGCAACGAGGGTAATCCTCTTCCCGAGCGTACGATTGAGATCCTGAAATCGTGCACTTGTGGGTTGTTCGGCGCAATTACATCAAAACCCAATGACGAAGCGGAGAAAGAGCTTCGCCAGGATCTTCGTGGAAAGGGACTGAGTTATCGCAGCCCTATCGTAGGCTTGCGTCAACTTTTTGATCTTTATACCAATCTCCGCCCATGCAAAGCTTACAAAGGAAATCCTCTTAATTACAAAGACAATATCGATCTTGTCGTCTTTCGGGAAAACACGGAAGGTCTTTATAGCGGAGTAGAATATCACCCTCTCCCTGATGAAGTACGCCACACATTGAAAGCATTCAATGAACGGATGTCCAGGTTTGACTCTGTACCTGGTGAAGAAATCGCCCTGTCTCTGAGGGTGATCACAAAAGCTGGCGCAAGGCGCATCGTTCGTCAGGCATTTTCCTATGCCCAAAAATTTGGGTATCCCACCGTAACCTTAGTAGAAAAGCCGAATGTCCTACGGGAGACAAGCGGCCTCATGACGCGCGAAGCCAGGGCGGTAAGTAACGATTATCCAGAAATCGAATTATGGGAAACGAACATTGACGCGCAAATGATGTGGCTTCTAAAAAATCCGAATGACTATGGCGTTATCGTTACGAGTAATATGTTTGGCGATATCGTCTCCGATTTGGCAGCCCAACTGGTCGGAGGCTTGGGTTTCGCGGCAAGTGGAAATATTGGCGATAATTTCGCGGTTTTCGAGCCAACACATGGCTCTGCACCTAAATATGCCGGACAAAACAAGGTCAATCCCACCGCGATGCTACTAGCGACAAAGCTAATGCTTGATTGGTTGGGAGAAGATGAGAAAGCCACATGCCTCGAAAATGCCATCAAACAAGTCCTTGCTGAAGGGACGGTTAGAACCTACGACATGAGCGGGCAGAGTACCAGCATGGATATGGCAGAAGCGGTACGTGACAGACTCTGAAGGAAATCCAGATCATAATGTAGAAATTTCCGAAAATTCGTCTACTGTGATTTTGGTTTTGAGCTCCATAAACCATATTGGAGGGCATAATGGGATCCATTAGCCGAGAAATGGCTGAATTCGCAAGGAAACTTGAGTACGAGCATCTTCCTAGTGAAGTTGTTCGGGAGGCAAAGAGGTTCCTGATCGACAGCATTGGGTGTGCCTTTGCAGCCCTGGATAGTGAGGACATGCTGGCAATGTTCCGGATGATCCAGGCATTGGGTGGAACACCCGAAGCGATCGTTATGGGATATGGACATCGAACGAACGCGCCAAATGCAGCGCTTATGAATAACCTGCTAATTCGCGCATTGGACTATAACGATATCTACTGGGAGCAAGATCCAAGTCACCCGTCCGATATCATTGGCACAGCCATTTCTTGTGCAGAAGCGCAGGGGAAATCGGGCAAAGACTTAATCCTGGCAATTGTGATTGCCTATGAACTAATGATGCGCTGGTGTCACGCTGCTGTACCTGGAATCCGAGAAGTCGGATGGCACCATGCCTCCCTGACGCAATTTGTTAGTCCATTGGTGGCGGGCAAGTTATATGATATGAACCTTGATGAAATGGTTGCGGCAATCGGTATAAGCGGGAGCAGCCATTTCACGCTTGGTGGTGTTGTTGCCGGTCACTTAACCAATATGAAGAACACAGCCGACCCTCTTGCGGCACAGGCGGGGGTCTACGCTGCGCTTATGGCACGCCAGGGAATTTCCGGGCCAACCGAGGTTATCGAAGGTAAGGAGGGTTTAATAGAGGTTCTCTCTAATGTCACTTGGAATACGGAGGAATTGACCAAAGGCCTGGGCTCCGATTTTTTGATCACGAGCTGCAGTTACAAAGCCTTCCCCACCGAGGCGCTCACACATCAACCTATCAGCGCGACTCTGAACACCTGCCAACGAAATAATATCACTTACAAAGATGTAAAAGAAATCCTGGTCGAAACAACAACTCGCGGCGCTGACATCCTTTCAGACCCTAGTAAATATAACCCTCAGACGAAAGAAACCGCGGATCATAGCCTGCCTTACGTCATCGCGGTGGCTTTAGTTGAGGGAAATGTGCTGCCTAAATCCTTCAATGAAGAAGCGATTCGTGACCCAAGAATTTGGGAGATGCTCCCCAAGATCAAAGTGGTGGCGGATCCCGAAATTGACAGCCTTTTCCCTCGAATCAAGCGAGCGCGGGTCACTATAACGACACAGGATGGCAAGACTTTTACGGATCAAACCGATTATGCAAAGGGTGCTCCGGAGGACCCACTGTCTAAGCTTGAGCTTGAGGCGAAATTCAAAGCAAATCTGACGGACCATGTTGCCCCTGAGCGGATGGATGGTATTTTAAATGCCACCTGGAGCTTAGAAGATTTTGAGGATGTTTCGGAGTATGTCAGACTGCTTGTCAGGGATGGTGGTGGTGGATAACTGCCGATCTAGCAGTCCGAGTTCCCACGCTCGGGGTGCGGGATAGAATGTTTCCTTTGCCCCAAAAAGGAGTCCAGCGGCTTGCCGCTGGGCACCGGCAGAGCCGGTGCACTCCAAATGCCCACCTGGTATTCACGGCATCTTACCAAGGGATGCGTGCTGAGGCCCTGTCCGCCCGATCTCCAATACCAATGTAGGGGCGAAGCATTCGCAGATGGTCATAGCTTTTCAAGGACCCTTAGCGAATGCTTCGCCCCTACGCCTTCCGCAGAGTAATTCAAACCAAAACCCAACAATATGATAGATCCATCAACCCCCAAAACCAAAGAGGCTGCCATGATGGCAGCCTGTGGTCAATCCAGATGGAATAATGCTTTTAAAAAAGACTATGGTCAGAGGAATTACGGATCATCTCTGAAATTCCGTATGATTGCATCGTAACAACTTCCGTGCTTATCGAGAACCAGGGAATTCCCTCAATAATCACAGGAGACATTAAACCTGAACCACCAGAAGTTGTGAAGCTAAGGGGCAAGAGAACTACAGTCATTGAGCCTGATGATTGGAATGCCTCATACTCCTCATTTTGAACAAATGTCCCGCCCACAGGTAGGAGGACATTCACTCCGCCGTTTCCGATTTTTTGCAATAGTAGATTTGGAAGGTCCCCCAATGTAGTCGTGCCAAGCGTGGAATGGGTTAGAGGCAGGATCTCAAGCTCACCTAGTGGTGTGATTGTCCATTCGGAGCTTCTATCGGTCTGGAGGCTTTCAACTTTCAAAAGCGGTCCCGAATCTTTTTGAACGACTTGGATGGATGGTAGATATCGTCCCGACGGATCGGAGGTTTCTATCAGATAAGACTCATAAAACTCTGTGGCTGAGACCACCACATCACGGGTTTTAGGAAGGTATTCGTTGTCAAGAATTACGATAAGATCATGATTCAAATTACCGAGCACGACAGCGCCACCCATGCTGATGGTCGTCATTCGACCGTTTGGCCATGGCCCAGGAGCCTGATAAAGATTCGATTGACTGTTGAGCGAACATGAGCTCACACCAATGGAGACCACCAGCACAATGCCCAATAAGAACTTTCGCATTCAACCCTCCAGGGCAAGATCGGCCCCTGATCTACAATCGATGATACGGTTTAAGGCTCTTCCAAGAGAGGGTACTCTAGTACGTCAGGCCGGGGTACTTTGGTCCCAGAGGATTTATCGGATTGAGGGTGGAGATTAGGCGCAATAAACAACATTGCGGCAATAAAGAACATTGCGTTGGAGATTGGAGACCCCACTCTTACCCCCGGGAGTGTGCTGGCCAAAACTTCTCAAGATGATGCAATGTAGCGAATCAGATTGGAAGCTAGACTCCGAAAACGCAGAGCCTTAATAAAAACCGGTCGGGGCGTGAGCTCTGCTCACACTGAAACCCGACCTACAGTTGAGAACGATTCCAATGCTCAGAGGAAGAATGGAGACCAAGCCCAAAATTAGCAAAATCAATAATAGTCTCTAATCTCCAATCTCAAGTCTCTAAAG
>JAGLGG010000064.1 GCA_023144145.1 Anaerolineales bacterium
CTTGAGAAATAAAAGCGCTAGGGATCAGGGAACAGGAAATCAGGGAGCAGGCAATAGCTATCAGTTCTCAAGAACCGGAGGGCAGGTTTCTATACCTGCCCGATGATTTGACCTAAAACCGGTCGGGTATGGAAACCCGACCTACGATAATTGAATCTATATTCTCCAATCTCTCATCTCTAATCCCGATCCCTGCTTCCTGATTTCCTGCTCCCTTTTTTTACTGCTATAATCCTAGCTGCCGCTTGGATCGGCCACCGACCGAGACGGTTCAATGATCAACCGTCCCGCCCCATACATGGGCGGGCTTCTATTTGAACCTCTTGGCATCTCACTCGAAGGAGGAGACAGCCATGTCTTCGACCAATTCCTCAGCTGAACGCAAGAAAATAACTACCCATACCTATCGAATGAAAAAAAAGCGTGGAGAGATCATCACCATGCTCACAGCATATGATTATGGCACTGCGCTGGCAGTCGATCGGACTGGGATCGATTCCATCCTCGTAGGTGATTCGCTCGGAATGGTTGTTTTGGGTTATGAGAATACATTGCCGGTGACGATGAACGATATGATCCATCACTGCAAAGCCGTCGCCCGAGGGGCCAAATACGCCCTTCTCATTGGGGATATGCCTTTCATGTCGTATCAAGCCTCTGTGGAGGATGCTGTAAGAAATGCCGGCAGATTCCTTCAGGAAGCCGGGATGGATGCAGTCAAACTGGAAGGAGGGCGTGAACGAAAAGAAGCCATTGAACAAATTGTTGGCGCAGGAATTCCAGTAATGGGCCATATAGGTTTGACCCCACAATCAGTCCATCAACTTGGCGGTTTTCGAGCACAGGGCAAGTCTGCCAAAGCAGGAACCCGTTTGCTGGAGGATGCGCTCATCCTTCAAGAAGCTGGATGTTTCTCGATAGTTTTGGAGACAATTCCGGCACAATTGGCGAAATTGGTGTCCGAGAAACTGGATATCCCGACGATTGGAATAGGGGCTGGGGTAGACTGCGATGGTCAGGTATTGGTCACCCATGATCTTCTTGGTCTTTTTGATCGTTTTACGCCCAAGTTCGTTAAGACATATGCCCACCTTCACCAAGAAATGGTCGAGGCGATTTCGACCTACAAGGCAGAGGTAGAAGGCAAAGAATTTCCATCTGATGAGCACAGTTTTGACATGGCGAAAGAAGATCTGGATGCATTGGTGAAAGCCTTTGAGTAGGGCACTCATTCTTTCATATAACACTTATGCAAGTTTTTAGCGAAGCCATCTATAGGCAATGGAGGCAACCATTGGCATGAAAGACACTAACATCCTCATCGTTGGAACTGGTGCTTTGGCTTGTTTATTCGCTGCTCGACTGGCGCCCAATTCAGAAATCACCATGCTTGGCACTTGGGAGGAGGGGATTCAGGCTCTCCGAAAACATGGTGTGCGGCTGGTGGATGAGGAGGGTGAAATAGCATATCCGGTTAATGCTACTTCAAATCCTGCTGAGTGCCCTGAGAGCAATTTTGCACTGGTGCTGGTCAAATCCTGGCAAACGGATCGAGCGGCTGAACAACTCTCTCAATGCCTGCATGCCGATGGGATTGCCCTCACGCTCCAGAATGGCTATGGCAACCTGCAAAAACTTCAGGGCGTGTTAGGTTCTGAAAGAGCGGCATTGGGCATAACTACGTCTGGAGCTACCTTACTGGGTCCAGGAAGAGTAAGACCTGGTGGGAAAGGCCCGATCCACATTGTTCCAACGCCAAAGCTCCAAATACTCGTCGAACGATTGCGAGAAGCGGGGTTTGATGTCGAGGAGTCAAAAGATCTTGATAGCCTGGTCTGGGGAAAGCTTGTAATAAACGCAGGCATCAATCCGATAACCGCGTTGTTACTAGTCCCAAATGGCAAGCTGCTTGAGCACCCGGATGCCTATGCCTTGATGAAAGCAGCGGCTGAGGAAACGGCAGCAGTGGCGAGGGCGTTGGGTGTGAGCTTACCTTATGATGATCCTGTAGCGCGAGTAGAAGATGTTGCCCGTAAGACTGCAGCAAACCACTCATCCATGTATCAGGATGTGCTACGTGGTGCCCCAACTGAAATTGAGGCAATATCAGGAGCGATTGTGGAGCAAGGTGAGCGTGCAGGTGTGCCCACTCCGATCAATAAGGCGATGCTGCATTTAATTCGCGCTTTGGTATCGGAAGAATTAAAAGGTGCTTGATGATTCTAACTTCGACATTGAATGAATTGAGGGAAGCACGGTCGGGTTTACTGAACCCGGTTGGGCTTGTCCCTACAATGGGCTTCTTACATGAGGGACATATATCGCTGGTACGGTGTGCAAAGGGCGAAAACGAAAGTGTCGTAGTGAGCATTTATGTCAATCCAACACAATTTGCACCAACGGAGGATCTCAAAGCTTACCCACGCAACACGGAGAGGGATTTGGCGCTTCTTGAGAATGAAGGAGTGGACCTCGTTTGGAGCCCTAGCGATCAGGACATGTATCCACCTGGGTTTCAAACTTGGGTCGAACTTGAGCGATTGACGAAATTCCTTGAGGGCTCATATCGACCAGAGCATTTCAGGGGCGTGGCAACGGTTGTTAGTAAACTGTTCAACGCCGTGCAACCTCAAAGAGCTTATTTTGGCCAGAAGGATGCCCAACAGGCGGTCGTAATTACGAGAATGACACAGGATCTAAATTTTCCTGTTGAAGTCATCATTTGCCCCACCATTCGTGAGGCGGATGGCTTGGCATTGTCCAGTCGAAATTCATATCTCAATCCCGAAGAGCGCAGGGGCGCGCCGGTCCTTTATCGTGCTCTTTCAGGAGCGAAAGAGGCTTTTGAGAGTGGAATAATTGATTCCGAGGAACTTCACACGCACATGCTTGAGGTACTTGAAAATGAACCCCTGGCTGAAGTTGAGTACGTATCAGTTGCTGATTTGGAGACTTTGGAGGAATTAGATGGACCTATTACGAGAGGATTGCTTTCAATGGCGGTGCGGTTTAGAACTACAAGACTGATAGATAATATGATTGTTGGGGTAGATCATTGAGACTGGAGATTGGAGACTGGTGACTAAAGACTGGAGATCGGAGACTGGAGACTAGGCGCAATAAAAAATCATTACGCGCAATAAAGAGACATTGGCGCCATAAAAAACATGGCGTTGTGCAATAAAGAACATTGCGAGGGAGATTGAGCGCTGAAGGCTGAAAGCTGATTGCTGA
>JAGLGG010000065.1 GCA_023144145.1 Anaerolineales bacterium
AATTTTTCGAGGAAGATTTGGAAATGCGCCAATTGTTGCTTGCCATGGGTTGAATTTTCGGTGAGAATGATAGGATCGAGCGATTAACATCAAGCGGGTAATCTGATCTGAATAATTGCTTCAGAAGATCAGGACATCAGAGGATTCCAGCATTAATTCTCGCCTGATGCATCAAATAGCGGAGAAGCTGTGCCATGACACTCCCTCAAACCATCCCATTATTCAAGGGCCGTCGAATTCTGTTAGGTATAACCGGCTCAATCGCGGCGTATAAAGCTGCAGATTTGGCTTCGAAGTTGACCCAAGCTGGCGCTCAGGTAGAGGTCTTACTCTCTGAGGCGGCACAGAAATTTATCTCACCACTCACATTCCAATCTGTCACGGGGAGAAGGGCATATACGGATAAAGATTTGTGGTCGACGGAGGCACATATACTCCATGTTGGGTTGGCAGAGTACGCAGATCTGCTCATTATTGCCCCAGCAACTGCAAATACCTTAGCAAAAATAGCCCATGGACAAGCCGATAGCCTCATCACAATCACAGCCCTAGCGGCGAAGTGTCCAATGTTGGTCGCTCCAGCAATGGATGCCAATATGTTCGAGCAGCCGGTGACGCAATCGAACATCGAAACTTTGATTGGGCGAGGTGTGGCAATAGTGGGCCCCGTAGAGGGGAGAATGGCATCGGGACAGATCGGGTTGGGTAGGTTTATAGAACCCGATGAGTTGTTGGGTCACATTAGACTTGCACTTGGAAGACATGGACCACTGGAAGGACTTCGTGTCATAGTCACAGCTGCAGGGACTCAAGAGCCAATCGATTCTGTTAGATCCATTGCGAACAGTTCATCTGGTAAACAGGGTTACGCTTTAGCACAAGCCGCGATTGACCGAGGAGCAGAAGTCACCCTTATCTCAGGAGTGTCTCACCTCTCACCGCCGATTGGTGCTGAAGTGATCTCCTTGAGAACGGCGGCTGAAATGCAACAAGCCGTACTCGAGCATGTCGAAAAAACCGATGTCTTACTCATGGCAGCTGCCGTTGCAGATTTTCGCCCAATTAAAGTCCATGTCGAGAAATTAAAGAAGAGCAAGGGAATTCCGGATATCAAACTTGAACCGACCGAGGATATTCTAGGATTGGTTGCCCAGAAGCAAGAGGCCAATGGTTGGCCGCGCTTAAGTGTTGGATTCGCTGCAGAAAGTGAGAACCTGGTTGATAACGCAAGGGCTAAATTGGAAGAAAAGAACTTGAGTTTGATCGTGGCAAATGATATTTCTCTTCCGGATGCTGGGTTTGAGGTGGACACCAACCGGGTGACACTGATTGATTCAGAAGGGGGAGTTCAAGAACTGCCACTGATGAGCAAAGTAGAGGTTTCGGAAGTGGTCCTGCAAAGGGTTATTCAATTACTTGAAACGTTGGAGTAAATTGGGACCGAATCATCGTCGAGAAGAATAAGCATCAACTGTAGGCCAGGTTTCAGTGTGAGCGGAGCTCACTCCGCGACCATAGATCTAGATCAAATTCAGGCAGGTATGGAAACCTGCCCTACAGTATTTGATCTAGATTTCTGTTATTTTTTATAAAACCGGAGGTTATTTCATTGTTACCAAAACAACCTGGAAAGCTCTATCTAGGTACACAAGGATTTTCCTTCGATGATTGGGTAGGACCTTTTTACCCGGAAGGTACCCCGAAGAAGGGGTTCCTTGAGGCATATGCTGCGCACTTTCCAACCGTTGAAATTGACTCTACATTTTATGGTGTTCCGAGGGATTCAACTGTACAAGGTTGGGCTGAAAGAACACCAGATGAGTTTTTGTTTTCGGCGAAATTTCCGCGAATGATCACACACGAGAAAAAATTAGATCGCGCCAATGGAGATGCGGAGCACTTTGTCACTACCATGCGAGGTCTAGGGGATAAACTCGCAGTGTTAACTCTGCAATTTGCCTATGACTTTACTCCGGATTACTTCGATTCACTCGATGATTTTCTGGGACACTTACCGAAGGGAATACGATACGCAGTTGAGGTCCGAAACAGAAAATGGTTGAACTCTGATTTTGGCGAGATGCTTTCGAATCACAACGCAGCTTTAGTCCTTCAAGATTTACACTATATGCCAAGATTGGATTGGATAACGACTGATTTTACCGTCATCCGTTGGCTGGGGAGGCGAAAGGACATCGAAGTCTTCGACCGGATTCAAATCGATCGAACGGAACACCTTGAGACATGGTCTGAGGTGATTCAGGATTTCATGCAACGAGGATTTGATATCTACGGCTACTTCAACAATCATTTCGCTGGACATAGCCCTGCAAGTGTGCGTCAATTCGCTGAAATGGTAGGAGTGGAGATCAAGCCAGCCGCAGGTCGGAAGGACACGCCTCAGCAATTGAGATTGGATTAGGGTATTTCAAGGGGCGAGATATTCCATGGCTCTAAAGTAAGGGTGTGGTGATGTTGCCAAAATGATTAGACTGAGTTGGTATTCGATGCGCGTGGATGCTGAGGAGCCGAGTATCGACATGATTACGCTCACAAGGAGCAATCGAGCGCTACTTTCCTGTATTATCCTGTTTCTGCTCCTGACGTCTTGTGCACAGGCAACCTCTGGCGTAATGTCTACTCCTGCGATTGGAGAAACTGCGTCAATTGGAGAGGGTTATGGGAGTCCCTCTGCACCTCCAACTGACACTTCACAACCAGTTCATCCAACTTCTACTCCGACGACTCCTACCCCGACCCTTTCCCCAACTGCGACCATTCCAGCATCACCCACTCCATCTTGGATCGGGCCGGATGACTTCCCTGAGGGAGTGAACCCGCTCACGGGCTTGGAGGTGAGTGATCCATCCCGGTTAGATCGCAGACCGGTGATGATCAAGGTCTCCAATTACCCAGCCTTCCTGCGCCCCCACTCAGGTTTGTCTTATGCCGACATTGTTTGGGAATACTATATCGGTGTTGGAATGACGCGATTTCTCGCTTTGTATTATGGACAAGACGCATCGAAGGTCGGCCCAGTACGCTCTGGAAGATTAATTGACCCTCAGCTGGTGATGATGTATGGAGGTTTGCTAGGGTTAGTTGGCGCGGATAAGTATGTGTGGGGTGTGATCGAGGATGCGATCCCAGGGAGATATGTCACAGAGAGGCCACCCACATGCCCGGCATTATGTCGAGAGAGTGTTGAACAAAGCGTCTTCGCCAATACAGCTGAGTTTACCGAGTATGTGAGAAGGATCGGGATCGACGATCAGCGTCCCAGCCTTCCAGGTATGATTTTTGACCCTTCACCTGCGGATGGTGGAGCAGCAGCTGATCGCCTGTGGATCTACATATCCTATTACGATCAAATTGCATGGGAATATGATCAGGGATCTGGGGTTTACGTCCGTTTCCAAGAGTCGGCGCAAGTAGACGGCACCGTTGAGCTCGCACCGATGACAGATCGACTCACGGACGAGCAGTTGGCCTTCGACAATATTGTGATTTTGTTCACCTGGCATGATGAAATCAAACCAGAATTGATCGATATGGACCTTATCAACGCAGAAGGTAGAAGGGCGCTGATTATGCGTGATGGTTGGCTGTATGAAGCCACCTATAGCGCAGTATCCAGCTCTTCGCCCCTTCGATTTTTTGATCAGAACGGCAACCCTTTCTCATTAAAGCCAGGCACAACCTGGTTTGAAATCATGGGGCTTGGATCTTCGCTTGAAGAGCTAGATTCGGGTTCCTGGAAGATGCGCTTTTACCCGTGAAGGATTTTAACTAGGGCTGT
>JAGLGG010000066.1 GCA_023144145.1 Anaerolineales bacterium
TGAATTGTTGAATCTCCCAGGATTGAGATAATCTTAACGAGAAGGAATTTAACTTAGACGCCCCCACCGGGGCGTCTCTACGATATTATCAACGAGCCGGAAAATTGTTGTAGGGTGGTTTGCGGACAACCTTTGCTGGAATTGAACTACACGACCATCCATCCCTTCTTTGAAGAGATTTACCACTTTGTTACCCTTGCCCAGTGCGCTACAATGGAAGGGAGAAGCCGCATTATCGCAGGATATGAGTAGGAGGTGTACCGATGGAATTGCTCACTGTTAAAATCGAAAAACCAGAGACGGTAAATGTGATTCTTGGACAATCCCATTTTATTAAAACTGTTGAAGACATTCATGAGGCTTTGGTCAGCGCCGTCCCAGGGATTGAGTTCGGCTTGGCATTTTGTGAAGCCTCAGGCCCCGCGCTTGTGCGCTTCAGTGGCACCTCCGACGACATGATCGATCTGGCTAAAGCAAATGCCATTGCACTCTCGGCAGGGCATTGCTTCCTTGTGTTTCTCGAAAACGCATTCCCGATTAATGTCTTGAGCAACATAAAATCTGTCCCAGAAGTGTGCAGAATTTTCTGTGCCAGCGCGAATGAAGTTGAGGTGATCCTGGTGGAGACAGAGCAAGGTCGAGGCATTCTGGGAGTCGTAGATGGCGAAAAGAGCAAGGGAATTGAGAGTGACGAGGATATTGCAGACCGTTATGCTTTGTTGAGAAAGTTTGGCTACAAGCTTGATTGAGTATTAGGCCCGATGGGCTAACCCTGGCTTGGTGAAGAATATATAGCGCGGAGGCGGAATGAAATTACAAGATGCGATCACCGACGTGCGTGGAATTCGAGTTGGTCACGCTCATGACAGTGATGCAATCACTGGGTGTACGGTTGTTTTGTGTGAAAAAGGTGCGGTTGGGGGAGTCGATCAGCGTGGTGGCGCACCTGGTACGCGCGAGACAGACCCTCTTCGACCGATGCACCTAGTACAGAAGGTACAGGCGGTAGTGCTTTCGGGTGGCTCTGCCTTTGGCCTGGAGAGCGCCACTGGTGTCGTTCGTTATCTAGAAGAAAAGGGGATTGGTTTCGATGTCCGGGTAGCGCGGGTCCCTATTGTGCCAGCAGCGATCCTTTTCGACCTCGGCATCGGACGTTCTGATGTGCGACCGGATGCTGAAATGGGCTATCAGGCATGCCAAAATGCGTCCGCGGATCCACCCGCGGAAGGTAATGCTGGTGCGGGAATGGGGGCGACTGTTGGAAAGATACTTGGCATGGGATCGGCCGTTAAAGGCGGCATTGGGTCTGCGAGCATTGACCTGGGGGGAGGAACAATTGTGGGGGCGATTGTTGCCGTGAATGCCTTTGGAGATGTGATTAATCATCAAAATGGTGAAATCCTGGCGGGAACTCGGCCGGGAAAAATTGGACCGGTACGCATTGGAGGGGACGGTGTTTTTGCAGACACGATGCAGGTCATGAATAGTCTAGCGGGGAAAACCATTCTGAAGTTTGCTTCCCGAGGGAACACGGTGATAGGGGTCATTGCGACAAATGCACAACTTACCAAGGAAGGTGCCAACAAAGTAGCGCAAATGTCACAGGATGGAATCGCCAGGGCTATTCGGCCAGCACATACGATGCTTGATGGCGATACCCTATTTGCAATCTCAACCGGCAAGAAAAAGGCGGATGTGAATGTGGTGGGGGCGTTTGGTGCAGAAGTAGTAGCTCGAGCAATAAAAAAAGCAATTCTTGCGGCTGAATCGATTGGCGGGATACCCGCCCTGAGAGATTTAGACAATTCATAGTTGTGATTAGGGCATGTTGGTCTTCAGGAAAAACCAACCCTAATCATCAGCTAAGTATATTTCTTGAAAAGGAAGAGGAATATGTTTCGTACCAGTAGAGATCGAACGTCCTCTGGGGGAGAGACGCCTGAGCGAGTGACCTCTGTTTTGGGGGAAGGAATTTCTTGGAAGGGAAAAATGACTGGGGGAGGTGGGGTGCGGATTGAAGGTGCATTCGACGGCGAGATTTCAATTCGAGGTTTGGTGGTCATTGCGGAACGAGGGCGAGTGACCTGTGAGCAAATTCGCGCTGAAACCATCATAATCGCCGGCTCGGTCAAGGGGGATATCACCGCGCATAAGGTGGAAATTGCCCGGACGGGGAGGGTGTGGGGAAGTGTTGTGACCTCAAGTTTCACAACCGATGAAGGTGCATTTATGAAGGGGCAAATCACAATGGAAGATCAGGTCGATTTGGGGTTTGGACCTGTTGTTAAAGATGAGGATGAGGAGGAAGAAGCTGAAGCAGAAAACGGGCAGACGTAGAACTTTTTACGTCCTAGGTATGGTCAATTAGTCGATTTGTCAATCAGTCAATTTGGAGGATTAATCCCCAAGGATTAGGAAAAACCCATTAGAAGCTCGAGGGATGAAATTCCAACCTGGAAAAGAATGCTTTCCTTGTTGACAAATTGACAGATCAACGAATTGACCAGTTTTTAAATGCCTCTTCAAAAAACTCAGCAAGGCGCAAATAGAGAACCCTCAGATTCTTAGGACGGAAAATTCCGTGCCCTTCATCCTCAAAGGTTAGGAGATCATATTCGATCCCTGATTTCTCTAGCTCACTCCGGACCTGGCTGACGTTTTCAGGAGTCACGTTTGGGTCTTGCATCCCTTGGACAATGAGCAATTTGGCCTTAATTCGGTTGACAAAATGGATTGGCGATCGTTCATAGTATCGCTGCGGGACTTGTTCCGGAGAACCCCCCATCATCTCCTCGCTGTATGGCCTCAGGTCCGGCCGAGTGGTCTCATAATCAATGACGAGGTCAGTCATCCCGCAAATAGGAGCAGCTGCAGATACCAAATCCGCTGGATACCTGGTGATCGCAAACCAGGCTGAATATCCGCCGTAGGAGGTGCCGGTGATACCGATCTTTCCGGGTTTTGCTACGCCCCTATCAATCAAGGCTTGAATCCCTGCAGCGATATCCTCTTGCTCCCTTCCGCCCCATCCATCTTGCTTTATCGATTCTTGGAAGGACATGCCGAACCCGGTACTGCCTCGATAATTAGGAGTGAGTACGTTAAATCCCTGAGAGGCGAGGAATTGGATCTGGACATCTACAATGTCTTCGCTGTGATACGTAGGTCCACCATGAACATTAACAATCGTTCCCTTTGGAGGAGTTGAGCAACGATATAACCATCCTTGAATTTCAAGTTTATCTGTGGATAACCATCGAAAATCCTCAGCCTCGGTGAGATCAGGGGGTTGGATGGTGGTTCGTTCCCACATGCGAGTTAGGCTGATAAATTTCTCGGATTTCGGGTCGCTGAGCGAGGTCCTCACAAGATCAACAGGTTGTTTCGAGTTATAGATCTTAGCAATCCATTCGCCAAATGGTGCAGCTTGATCGACCGGAGCAAGGGGGATCAAGTTGTGCGGTGTTTTAGGAACCATCCATTCATCGCCTGACGTAGAGTCAATAAGGCTCGCTGATAGACGAGCATCCTGAACCTCAATGGCGACTATTTGACTCGAATTCTTGGGCACAAAAACAAGCTCGAAATTTCTGGAGGGATTATCAACCAACCATCTCAAGTTGTCTGATATCCGGTTCCAAACTCCTATCCGTCTATGAGTTTCCTGCTCAGCCAGGACCAGGACGTTTTCTCCATCGGGAAACCACGAAGCGAAAACTTTGTTTGCGTCACCGAAATTCAATACCTCTCGATCATTTTCGCCGTTATTCTCAACGAGCCAGATTTGTCTTCCCGAAGGATGGATGTCTTTTCGATTGTATAGAAGGTGGGTGCCTTGTTGATTCAAAAGTGGAAATAGATAGGCTGGTTTCTCAGGTCTGGCAATCGGAACCCGTTCTCCGGTTTTAAGATCTTGTCGATAAACCCATGAGGGCTCGATTTCTTCATCCCGGCTAGCGTCATAATTGGCAGCATAAAAAAACCAGCGCTCATTGGGGTGGAGAAGTCCGCCGCGAAGGAAGAATTTAGGATCAGCTTCCGTAAGAGGCTCCATATCCCCCGGTTTGTCTAAATGCAACCGAAAGACTTGGTTACGTTCGTTGCCATCTTTGTCCTGGGCCACGATCAGCCCTTGACTGTCAGGCGTCCAAGAGACTACCCAAGTATCCTGTTCAGTATTTGTAAGCCGGATTGGCACTGAGGATCCATCTGTGGGAGCATAGAACACGTCTGCGGTTGGCCCAACCTGGGCCCAGGTCCAGGCGACTTTCCTTCCATCATGTGAAACCTTTGCTACGAATAACTTGGGCAAAGATATCAATGCATCAAGAATAGGTTTGGGTTCCATTTGGTTCATCCAGGAGTAGTATCAATATGTTTTATTGCTGCTTAAAACGAAGGAGCACGGAGCCAGGATAAATGCCTCCCTCGCTCAATGTGCAATCCTGCGCCTTAAGGTTAGACACCGATTCGAATGTGCTGGCGATCTGCAGAGCGTACGTAACTCCTTCTTGCATGGTGAAATCACCATAGCCAAGCCCAAATTCTGGTTTCATCCCTGTCAGAAAGCGATCCTCTCCCTGATCCCAGATGATGACAACACCTACACCTGGAACACCCTCGCCTGCAACATCTTCTACGATCACCTGGATAAGGGAGGAGGTTAAATTTGGATCACAAACCTTTTCGATGGATACCAACCGAAAAGCTGGCATGGGTGTGTTTGTTGCGGTAGGTTGTGCTGTCGCACCAATTGGAGAGGGGCTTGGGTCGCTGGAGGATGCTTCTGGAGAGGAAGTGAGTGTTGGGTCAGTCGTACTTAGACTATCCCCAAGGGCAGATGCAAGTTGAGCCACAGCCCTAACTTCTTCATCAGCTCGACCCGTTGCGAGATGGGACTGGGCCAGGTCGTTAAGTACGCTGGCTGGATTGAAATCATCAAGTAGATCGAGGCGCGTTCTCGCGATTGTTAGATTCCCTGTGCTGGCAAAAGCGGATGCGACTAAAGTGCGGTATTCGTTTTGGAAATCAGGCGATAAGTCTTGTGGTGTTGATTGATGTATCTGTCTTGGACTCGCGAACCAAGCATAGTACAGACCTAAGATCAAACCCAGAACGAGTCCGAGGATAAGTCGAAACCAGGAAACTCGTGTCATCGTCTAAGCATCCGCGGAGTTGTCCATGATGCCAGATAGAAGCGCATCCAATCGTTGAATATCGATCAATTTGTAGTCATGATCCTGCGCATATGAAATTGCCGTCCGCAGGATTTCTTCCGCTGAACCAAGGTCCATATGCTCGAACCTTTGAAGGGCAAGATCCAAATCCCCTTCAGTTTCATATGCTTCGGACATCATGAGAATTAGGTCTGTTTGATAATCATCTCGCAAGGTATCAGGGGTAGATTCGACGATCTGGATCGGTCGGATTACCCATCCATAGAAGAGACCGACTGCAATGCCCAGGATCAGTCCAAATAATAGTGGAGAATAGCGTGTGATCATTGACCGCCAGAAAACGCGCAAGGGGCCCCTAAAATAGTCATGGGGCCGCCTATGCTATAATCGAAAGGTGCCGAAGGTGGGAATCGAACCCACACTCCCGAAGGAACGCGAGTTTGAGTCGCGCGCGTCTGCCAATTCCGCCACTTCGGCTCATACTAGAGAAATGACGCTTTTTGATGTAGTAGAGACCGTGAAAATCACAGTCGATACTACGGAGAAGAAAAGCGACCCTCGCAAGTATAGCTAAGCGTTTTGACCTGGTCAAGCATCGTCGCTTTTAGGGGAGAGAAAGTTCGTAATTTAACAGCCAAATTCGTCTGGTTTTCCTGATAAGCATCCCGAGCATATGTGCCGGGATCATTAAATTAACAGCGACCGGTGGAGCGAAAAATGCGGTTGGGGATCATTGGTTTTCCAGCGTCAGGCAAAACGACAATTTTCAATATTCTCACACATGCTGATCTAACTATTGGGGAACTGTCAGGGGGAGCGAGAATTGAAGTCCATACGGCTGTGGCGCAGGTACCCGAACCTCGACTTGAGACTCTCAGCCATCTCCTAAAACCCAAAAAAACCACCTACCCGCAAATTGCCTTCTCTGATATCGGAGGCTTACAAGAACAAATTGGGAAAACTGGTTTACCCGCCTCGCTGCTCAACCAGCTTACTCCTATGGATGGCCTGATAAATGTTGTGCGCGCCTTTGAAAATGATGCTATCCCTCACCATGCTGGTTCTGTGGACCCTCAGCGTGATGTAAACGAGATGGAAGCAGAACTTATTTTGAACGACCTCATTTTGATAGAGCGGAGGCTCGAACGTCTTGATGAGGAACGCGGCAAAGGTGCTCGGGATCAGAGTGAAATACAACGTGAGCGTTCGATATTCGAACGATTGTTGGAACATCTGGGCCAAGAAAAGGCTTTACGAACACTTCAATTCTCATCTGAGGAAGATCATCTGCTATCCGGATATGGATTTCTAAGCCGGAAACCTCTGCTCATCATCCTCAATCATTCAGAGAACGTTGAACCTCAGGTACAAAATGTACCGCAGGGAAGCAAAGGTCTTAACGTTCGTGGCAGACTCGAATTGGAGCTTAGTCAGCTTAGCGAGGAGGAAGCGCAAGAATTTCGGATTGAGTATGGTGTCACCGAGCCTGCCAGGGACCGGATGATACGCGCCTCCTATGATTTGTTGAGCATAATTTCCTTCTTCACATTTAATGAGAGTGAACTAAGGGCATGGGCGTTGAGAGATGGGGCCACTGCACTGGACGCCGCGGAAGCGATACACAGCGACATCGCGAGAGGCTTCATTCGAGCAGAAATTATCGCTTGGGATGAGCTTGTGGAATTGGGCGGATTGAACCAGGCGCGATCTGCAGGTCGACTAAGGGTCGAGGGCAAAAAGTATTGTGTCAAAGATGGTGAGATGATCTACGTTCGATTCAATGTCTAAGGAGATCTACATTGGCAACAAAATACGAACAAGGTGCGTGGAGTTTGAAGGAACTCTTCTCTTCCACCGGCGGAGAGGACGTTTCGGCGGCATTAGAGGAGTTGGAAAAGGGGGTGGAGGCATTCGAGGGGAAACGAGAGGAGCTTTCTGACGATATTAGTGCTGATAAGTTTCTCAAAATACTGGATGATTACGATGCCTTAGCACGCATGGGCAGGAGATTGGTTGGATTCGCGCATTTACACTTTTCTGAGGATACACAAAACCAAGAGGCACAGGCCTTTTT
>JAGLGG010000067.1 GCA_023144145.1 Anaerolineales bacterium
TGGAACTATATCAAAGGGGCATGATCGATGACGAGTTAAGCGGCGGACCTTTAGAATGGGGTGACTTTGACCGCATTCATCAACTCATCCTCGATATTGCCCATCGCCGCGGCTTTGGAGATATCCTGGCAGAGAGCAGTCAGGCAAAGGCGCAATTTCCGGAAAGCGCTGAAGATTATTTAATCGCAGTCAAAGATCTGCCACAATCCGATCCCCACGACGTACGCTACATTAAATCCTTTGCCCTGGGTATTGCAGTCGCAAGTCGCGGTGCAGATCACTTACGCAACCGCCCAACACTAGACATCCTTCGCCTTCCCGATGATGTCCGATACAAAATATTTGGGGTCGAAACCTCTTCCGATCCAACTTCCTATGATGGCAAAGCGGCCATGGTTGCCTGGCACGATGATATTTATGCCGTCGCTGATTCTGTTGGGATTTGTAAATTTGTCACCCATGGATTCAACAGCCCACACCTGCTTGGCTACGATCATTTTTCTTCGTTGATCGAAGCAGTCACCGGCTTGAGGTTTGAGGAGAAGGAGCTGAGAGAAGCGGGTGGCAATGTAATCGATTTGGAGCGACTGATCAATTTGGAACTGGGTCGTAGTAAACTTGATGACACCCTCCCCAAGCGGTATTTCGACGATCCCATGCCTGCGCGCGTGACAAAAGGTCACAAAATCGACCGCGACAAATTCGCAGTAATGCTGGGTGAGTACTACCAAGCTCGTGGTTGGGACCAAGAAGGACGTCTCTCGCCTGAAAGAATGGAAGAGCTGGAGGCGTTGATTCGATGATCTCCGAAAAACAGGATTTGATCTCGTTCGGGCGAAATATCGATCATAATAGTAACTAAGATCTTTACCAGGAATTTCAGATATCTGTACCTAATGTCATTCTGAGCCGGAGCGAAGCGGAGGTGAAGGATCTCGTTTTCCGAAGGGAAGTCTACTTGATCTCCTAAAACGAGATCCTTCAGTCAATCTGACCGGGCTCTTCGGCCCGGCCAGACTCCTTCAGGATGACGAAAGAGGAGAGCGCAGGCTCAATATATACGTCATCTGGAATTGGATTTATGAGCACCGGAGTGGTTTCCTTGAATAAGGGTGAAGATTCGTAAAGCGCTATATATAGCGAGGCACAATGGCACATACGATAGCTGAAAAGATACTCGCTTCAAAGTGTGGACGTGAAGAGGTCTTTCCTGGTGAATTCATCACAGCCAATGTTGATTTGGTTCTCGCATCAGAACTTTCGGGTATCGTGGCAATTGAGGAATTCAACAAGATCAAGGGCGCCAAAATTTTCGATCCAGCCAAAGTCGTCTTTGTGATGGATCACTTCACGCCGAACAAAGACATCAAAACCGCTGAAATCGTGAAAGAATGCAGGGCATTTGCGCGTGAGCACGGCATTAGGTTTTTTGATGTCGGACGTGCCGGCATCCAACATATCCTTCTACCTGAAAAGGGTCTGGTGGTGCAGGGAGATTTGATCGCCGGGGCAGATTCCCACACCTGCACTTATGGGTTTATTGGTGCCTTTGGTACCGGCATTGGATCGACGGATGCTGCCGCAGCGATGATTTTGGGTGAGCTGTGGCTAAAGGTGCCCGAAACAATTCGATTTGAATACTCAGGCGAACCGCCGCCATGGGTCGGTGGGAAAGATATTATCCTACATACCATTGGCCAAATTGGTGTCGATGGCGCGCGCTACCAGGTTATGGAAATGACCGGAGAAACGTTCCAATACCTATCCATGGCTGATCGCTTCACGATGGCCAACATGGCCATTGAGGCGGGGGCGAAGACGGGGATTATCCCTCCTGATGCTGAGACCGAAGCCTTTGTTCGTTCGAGAAGTTCACGCAAAGGGTTAGTGT
>JAGLGG010000068.1 GCA_023144145.1 Anaerolineales bacterium
TTTGAGCCCTTTGTTGCAATTCCGAATTTGCCTGAGAACGTAAAACCTGTCTCCGAATTAGCCGGTCTCGAAATCGACCAGGTGGTGATTGGATTATGCACAAATGGGAACCTCGAAGATCTGCGTGCGGCAGCCTCAGTCCTTAAAGGAAAGGTGATTCACCCCAAAATTCGCACATTAATTATTCCAGGAACACAAAAGGTTTATCTGGATGCTGTCCGGGAAGGTCTCATCGAAATTTTCATTGAAGCAAATTGCTCGGTGAGCACTCCAACTTGTGGACCTTGCCTCGGCGGACACATGGGGGTTTTGGCCTCCGGCGAACGTTGTCTATCCACCAGTAACAGGAATTTCAAAGGTCGTATGGGCCACCCAACCAGTGAGGTCTATCTGGCTAACCCATATGTCGCTGCTGCGACTGCAATAACCGGGTGCATCACGTCTCCGGCGGAGTTAAAGTGAGGAAAATATGACTAGGAGTGAAGATCCGGGCCCTGTGCGCAAGGATTATTTGCGCGAGAGGGTTCGCATACGTGGGAAAGCATGGACCTTCGGAAAAAATATTGATACGGACGCGATCATCCCTGCCCGGCACTGCAATACGTCTGACCCGGAAGAACTTGCTACGCATTGCATGGAGGATGCCGATCCTAGTTTTATTCAAAATATGCGTCGTGGAGATCTAATTGTGGCGGATACAAATTTCGGGTGTGGGTCCTCAAGAGAAGTCGCCCCCATAAGCATTCATGCAGCTGGAGTATCTGCCGTGATCGCTAAATCCTTCGCGCGCATCTTTTTCCGAAATGCCATAAATATCGGGCTCCCAATCCTCGAATCGCCTGATGCTGTTGATGGGATAAAGGAAGGCGATGAGATCGAAGTTGAACCAGCGACAGGGACGATCCGAAATCTTTCTCAAGGGACCATTTTTCATGCTGTTCCTTATCCAGAGTTCCTTCAACGCATCATTGATCTGGGCGGCTTGCTTCCTTATGTGGAGCAAAGACTGGCCGACGCAAAAACTACAGATATGACCTGAGCCCAATCCTGGGACATTCAGCACTCAAACCGACCTAACAATCCAAGACAAGCTATCCGACTAACCAACCTTGACTGGAGACAGGATGAAAAGCTACAAAATTGGAGTAATTCCCGGAGATGGGATTGGCCCCGAAGTAATACAGGAGGGTCTGAAAGTTCTTGACGCCATCGCTGCACGAGGTGGCTTTTCAGTTGAAAAGGTTCATTACCCATACAGCGGCGAATACTATCTTAAGACCAAAGAATTGGTGCCGGAGAGTGTGATCGATGAATGGCGTGGCCTTGACGCGATACTGATGGGCGCGATTGGTCACCCCGACGTCGAACCAGGGCTGGTTGAACGCTCGGTAATTCTTGGGCTGAGATTTGGTCTTGATCTTTATATCAACCTCAGACCCATCAAACTATACACAGAGCATTTGTGCCCGATCAAAGGTAAGACACCAAAAGATATCGATTTTGTTGTCGTAAGGGAAAACACTGAAGGCCTTTATTCACAAATCGGTGGGCACCTCAAAGCACGAACCGAGGATGAGGTAGCTCTGGTAACTGGCGTATACACTTGGAAGGGGTGTGAACGTGCAACCCGCTACGCCTTCGAGCTTGCCAAGGAGCGCAGCCATGTAAATGCTGGCTCCAGACCCAAAGTCACCCTGGTTGATAAAGCAAATGCAATTCGACCACAAGATATCTGGACACGTACGTTTGCACATGTTTCCCAGGATTATCCTGAGGTTGAACTGGACCATGCATATGTAGACGCATGCTGCATGTGGATGATCAAAAATCCGGAGTGGTTTGATGTCATTGTTACGACAAATTTATTTGGGGACATCATCACAGACCTGGGTGCAATGCTTCAAGGCGGAATGGGTATCGCCGCGTCAGGCAACATTCACCCTGGAAAAACTTCAATGTTCGAACCCATCCATGGATCCGCACCGAAGCACGCCGGTAAAGATATTGCAAGTCCACTAGGCGCAATTTTGGCGGTTTCCATGATGCTGGACTACATTGGAGAGCATGAGGGTTCGCAAAGAATCGAGAGCGCGGTTGAACATCTTCTTAGTACACGCGCGATCCCTTCCGTTGATACGAGTAGTGCACTCTCGACCAGCCATACTGGTGACTTGGTCGTTGATCATTTAGCACGCGCAGAGACATAATTGTGCTGATCGTTCCCTTTTCCAGAAAAAATTTTTTTTCAACCGCGTACTCAATTTGAAATTGCTGTAAATGTCATTACTGATTTGACAAGCACCAGGAAATTCTCGTCCGTTAAAAATGCATGGTAAATCGTATTAAAAAACATAATCCCATTCGCGCTGCTCCACGCTAACACTTTCAACAAAACCAAAATCACTTATTTTTCCATACCGGTTTGCGTTTTTCGAGAAATGCGTGAAGGCCTTCGGTTGCATCTTCGGATTCCATGAGTTCTTCGAGATATAGACGCTCCATATCATCCATCAACCCATCCCAACTCGATAGTCCCATTAGATAACCCCTCTTATTCATCCGCAGCGCGGCGGCACTAAGTTGAGAGAGTTTATCGACAAGCCTCTGAACGCCACTATTCAATTCGTCCAAAGGCAAGACTTCGTCAATCAACCCGATCTCTGCCGCTTTAACAGCCTCGAGTTGTTCACCCGTAAACAGGAGGCGAGCAGTCCATCTAGGTCCAACAAGCATGGGAAGTCGTAGTGCCGCTATGGGAGCCATGGCGGCCAATTGAATTTCGGGCTGACCAATACGCGCTCCCTCCGCCATGTAGGCAAAGTCACAACATATCACCAGTTCACAACCTCCACCCAAAGCATGCCCGTGAACTTTTGCGATGGTGGGAAGGGGAAAATCCGCCAGAATTTTACAAACTCGATCGAATAAGGGGATCATTACACCCACCCGTTCCGGGGTATGATCAGCTACATCGACGCCTGCAGAAAAAAACTTCCCTTCTGCATTAAGAATCAATACTTTTAAGTCGGTATCCCCACCCGCCAATTCGATAGCTTGCTCGAATTCATGAAGCATCGGTATGTGAATGACGTTCACAGGAGGCCTGTTAAGCGTGAGGGATCCGATTCCTTCGCTTGAAGAGTAGGAAATGAATTCGAAGCTTTTCTCAGTCATGGTTGATCCTTTCCCAGAGGCGTACTTATTTATATGGCATTAAGTCCACAATTCAAAATTAAATCATCATCACAGATGGATATCGGCATTCATTTATTAACTACTGTTATTATCAAATTTGTCATTCTGCGCCGCAGCGTTCCCCATAATCTCATTCTGAACGACTTAAGGGAGGTAAAGCCATTTCAACGAACTAAAGGAACTCGTTCTCCGACTTCAAAGCCTATTTGCATTCAAGAAACGAGATCCTTCAGTCAATCTGAGCGACTGGAAGGAAGAAAAGGCCTTTCAAAGAACGAAAGATCCCTCGTTTTACGATATGAAAGTCACTTACGAAAAAGGAATGAAACCGACCAACATAATAATGTTGGTTTGGTCATTTTCTCATAGAGTACAATCAGAAGAGATAGTAAGTTTCACACGTTGTGGAATGGTGGGAGATCGAATTCTGATGAGTTTAAACGTTAAACGCTTTGATGAATCTCTTCGATCAGATTTTTTCCACGTTCATTCTGAAAAATTGGGATGTGGGTGGTGCTTCTGTGTTGCATGGTGGGTGCCATCATGGGAAGGATGGTCGGAACGGACTGCAGAGGAAAATCGAAAATTACGGGAAGTGCTCCTTGAGTCAGGTGAATATGATGGTTACATCCTTTATGATGACGAACAACCCATCGGTTGGTGCCAGGTGGGAACACATAAGAGGTTGAATAAATTGGTTAGTCAATTTTCACTCGATCATGGTGAGGACGTTTGGGCAATCACATGTTTTCTGATCGCGCCTTCATACCGAAGAAGGGGTATGGCCAATGCCTTACTGGAGGGTGTACTGCAAGACCTTGAAACTCGCGGGGTTAGAACAGTGTTGGCCTTTCCAAAAGTTGATCCAAATTTAGATGAGCTCGCACTATGGAATGGACCACTGTCATTATTCCTTCGAGCAGGCTTCACTCGTTTTCGGGATGATCCCCACCGCCCCATCTTTATGATGGATTTAGGGAAGCCTTCAGATTAGTTAAAATATCTCGGAAAAACTGTTTCTACAATGTACCAAAGCATTCGATAAAAGGACAGCAATGTCTCCTGAACGATCCATTCATGCAGTAACAGGCGCATTTGGGTATTCGGGCAAGTATATTGCCAAGCGCCTCATCGATGCTGGCCATGAGGTTATCACGCTTACTAACTCTCACGACAAATCAAATACTTTTAGAGAGGCAATTCGTGTTTTTCCCCTTCGGTTCGATGATTCGAACCAATTAATCGAATCTCTTAAGGGCGTACGCACCTTGTATAACACCTACTGGGTGAGGTTTAACTACGCCGGATTTTCACATGCATTGGCAGTCAGCAACACAATTCGCCTCATTCAAGCTGCGCAAAGAGCCGGAGTAGAACGAATCGTTCACTTGAGCATCACCAATCCATCAGCGACATCGCCATTTGAATATTTCCGAGGAAAAGCCAAACTTGAACAAGTGATTATCGATTCTGGGATGTCTTACGCAATCCTGAGACCTACTGTCCTTTTCGGCAAAGAGGACATTCTCATCAATAATATTGCTTGGACGCTTCGGAAACTTCCTGTCTTTGGGCTCTTTGGAGATGGTTCATATAAGCTCCAACCCATTTATGTTGACGACCTAGCAAAGATTGCTGTCAATCAAGGTGCCAATTCGGATAATAGGATCCTAAATACCATCGGTCCTGAGACTTTTTCATATCGCGAGCTTGTTAACTCCATCGGCAGGATCATTGGGAAATCTCGCCCCACAATCCCTCTCCCACCGAGGTTGGCTTATTTCTTCGGTTTGTTGCTTGGGAAAATCGTTGGTGACGTGATGATAACCTGGGATGAAGTTGGGGGGTTGATGGCGAATCTACTTTGCGTTGAATCCCCCCCTACTGGGGAAACTCGACTGACAAAGTGGGTGACCGAACACGCTTCAAGCATAGGTGCTCGATACACAAATGAACTTCAAAGAAGACGACTCAATCTTTAGACCCAAGTACGTAATCCACATATAATTAGTACCTACGATCAAAGCCTTTGACACTACGCTGAATCCAATGGCCAAAACAAGTTAGGAGAACTCCTTGAGCAAAACAAAAAAGGACCCAAGGCTCGAACGGCAGGACGACCATAGGGTCGTCGTAACCGGGATGAGCGCGCTCACTGCGGTTGGGCATACTGTTGCATCGACATGGGAAAATCTCATCGAGGCGAGATCAGGTATCGCCAGAATCACCCTGATGGATGCATCTCCTTATGGATGCCAGATTGCTGGCGAAGTGAAAGATTTCAATCCTGATGCTTTCATTCCGCGAAAGAAGTCCAGACATATGGCTTTCTCATCGAAGTACGCGATCATCACCGCCGGGCAGGCGATAGAAGATTCAAATTTAGATTTAGAGACATTAGACCTGGATAATGTAGGTGTCATAATTGGCACCGCCGGTGGGAGCACAGTCGAAGAAACGGAGCTTGCCATGAGGGCGCTGCTCAACAAGGAGAAAGGAAAGCTTTCGCCTTTCCAAATCCTCAGATTTTGGCCAAACATGCCCTCCTACTTCATCGCTGAACAATTCAAACTCAAGGGCTATAACTCAACTGTCTGCACAGCCTGTGCATCCGCAACCCAAGCCATTGGAGACGCTTATAGATTAATAAAAAGTGGGGACGCTGAAGTAGTAATTACAGGAGGTTCTGAAAGCATGGTCAGTGAGACTGTCTTGGCAGGTTTTACCGCCATGCGCGCACTCCCTACCAACTATAACGATGACCCTGAAAAGGCAATGCGCCCCTTTGACGCAAATCGGGAAGGATTTGTCCCTGGCCAAGGTGCGGCTATGCTGGTCCTTGAGAGCCTGGAGCATGCCAAGAACAGGGGAGCAAAAATTTATGCTGAAGTTTTAGGCGCAGGGGCCTCTAGTGACGCTTTCCACATGATCGCGCCTGATCCTGAGGGCAAAGGCGCAGCACTTGCTATACAGCGAGCGCTGGATGCAGCTAAGGTTAACTTAGATGAGGTGGATTATATTAACGCTCACGGCACGAGCACTCCCTTAGGTGATAAATCTGAAACCCAGGCAATCAAGCGCTTTTTCGGCGAATTCGCGCCCGATATCCCAATCAGTTCAACCAAATCCATGATTGGGCACATGATGGGAGCAACTGGCGCGCTCGAAGCGATCGTTTGTATCCAAAGCATCAACACTGGCATCATCCACCCCACAATTAATTATGAAACACCGGACCCCGAATGCGATTTGGACTACGTCCCCAACGTGGCTAGAGACGCTGAAGTAAGCGTTGCTATATCCAATTCGTTTGGTCTTGGTGGGCAGAATGCTTGTTTAGTCGTGGGTGAATTCACTGGGTGAACCAAGGCGAATTAACTGGTTTCGTTTGACCATACCCCCAGCACA
>JAGLGG010000069.1 GCA_023144145.1 Anaerolineales bacterium
TATCATCCTTTCTAACCTTGTAGAGACGCCCCGGTGGGGCGTCTTAAACCCAAGCAATTGGAAATCTGATTCTCTTGGCTCAATAATCAACCAATTCAAATCTGCTTGTACACGTCGAATCAGGAAAAGACATTTGAAGGATTTTTCGTGGCAATCCAGATATTATGACCACATTATCCGAGATGAAATTGATCTCCACAGGGTCAGGAAGTATATTCATGAGAATCCCACAAAATGGACACTCGATAAGTACTATTGCGAATAGATGTAGGAAAATAAATACGCAAGAATGGTCCAAGGATAAAACCCTTAGACGCCCCACCGGGGCGTCTCTACCAATGGCATGAAACTCAAATCAAAACGTCTCCTCTGTTATCATTCTCAGCACTTGAACTAACCTGATCCCACCCAACGAGGGAATGTGAATGGCTAGGCTCTTCAACAAGATAGGCAACGCCTTCATGATGATAATTTTGAAGTCCCCTCTGCATGCAATGCTGAGCAGGAGCATATGTATCATCACTGTAAGAGGGCGAAAAACCGGAATCGAATACCGCACCCCCGTGAATTACCTCCGAGATGGCGCTGTGATTTGGATCACCAGCATATCGGAACGGACATGGTGGCGGAATCTGCGTGCGGGACAGCAGGTATCCTTGCGGATCCGAGGTCAGAATTTGACCGGCCAGGGAAACGTTATCGAAGGGAACGAGGCGGTCACCCAGGCATTCTATGAGTATCTTCAATTAGTTCCTTCAAGGGCAAAATATTTCAACGTCAATTTGGATCCAGCAGGTATGCCCATACGATCTGACATTGCAGAAGCTGCAAAGAACCGTGTAATGGTACGAATCGAATTGGACTGATTGAAGGAAGATGATCCCGAGAGCAAGGAGGAAACATGAAACACAACGAACTCGAGCTACAATCCAACGATGGACTTCGCCTTTATGCACAGGAATGGGCGCCAGATGGGGAAGTGACTGGTCTGATATGTTTGGTTCATGGATTGGGCGAACATAGTGGTCGATACGCCCACATGGCCGAATACTTTAACAGCAACGGATTAGGCCTGATCTCCTATGATTTGAGAGGGCACGGAAAATCCGCAGGCCCGCGCGGTCACTCTCCTAGCCTGGAAGTCATGAACGATGACTTCTCATTGTTTCTAGAGACTGCGAGAGAGCGATTCCCTAACCAACCCTTATTTCTCTATGGACATAGCCTTGGTGGGAACCTCGTATTGAATTACGCAATTAAAACTACGCCTTCCATAAAAGCTATGATCTCTTCAGCTCCAGTACTTCGACCAGCCTTTGAGCCGCCTGCGTGGAAAATCACTATGGGTCGAATTTTGTATCGCCTGCTGCCGACTTTCACCATGTCGAACGAACTAGACCGCGATGCGCTCTCGAAAGATCCCAAAGTCATAGATGCTTACAACGCGGATCCTCTGGTTCATGACCGAATCAGCTCCCGTCTGGCCATTGACATGTTAGATACTGGGCTATGGCTATTGGAGAATGCCAAGTTACTTCGCATCCCCACCCTCATCGTGCATGG
>JAGLGG010000007.1 GCA_023144145.1 Anaerolineales bacterium
ATTAACCGAAGGATCTCGTTTTCCGACTTGAGGTCTACTTCATTTCCAAGAACGAGATTCTTCACTCACTTCGTTCGTTCAGAATGACATTAAAAGGGAGCACTTAAGTGCAGTTTTTTGTCAGGGTTGTTCTTCAGACCCCTGCGTCTTATCCATGGAATCCCGCTGCATACGTATGAAAACAAATATCAGAATGGCTAACCCCGCGAATGGTGCTCCAATAGAGATGATTGGCCCCAAGCTGCTAGGACTAGAAATTCTCTCTAGGAAGGAAACTTCGCCATAGCCAAGCGGTCCATCGATTTGGATATTTATGCTCCAAACTCCAGCACGTGGGATTATGAGGTGAGCTGCGTACTCATCAGGAATCGGTGCAATATCATGAGTTGCGATTGCATCTATCGTTGAATCTTCACCCTCAGTGGAACTTGCACTGATCATTACACTCAAGTCGGTTAATATATCCCGACTTTCAGCATCCAAAACGCGAATTTCAAGATATAGGTTTTCTACTTTTGGTGGTGTAGGGGAGGTGACAACACGGACAACATAGGGTCCAGCAGGCTCTTCATCCAATCGAATCCTGCGTCCTCCAGTTCCAGGACCATCTGCATAGGCCGGTTGTGGCGCGAGAATCAGGCTAATGATAGCAATTAGGCTCAAAACAACCATTTTTCTCGTTTTCATTTCAAACACCACCAATTGCTCCCCTCATCTCCAATGGAAAATTATAGATTGAAAGAGAAACTATAGTCATCAGCTGAGATTTTATCATGATGACAATTGCATTCGGGACGGATGCGAGATCACCTGATACTCAATTCGTCACGAGTGCCCCGTGTCAATTATGGAAAGTAATGGGTCGAATGGTATAATTGCGCCGCAATACTTCAGGAAGGATCAAGTGGAAGACTCACTCAATTTGTTCATTCGTTATCTCGAAATCGAGAAGGGTCGTTCCAAGAACACCCTCGTCGCCTACAAGAACGACTTAGGACAGTTTATTGCGGTTCTGAGAAAGCGCATTGAAGGTCCATTGCATCCCGAAGATTTATCCCAAGAGCTGATCAATATATTCCACCACTGGTTGAATGAAAAGAACTATCAACCCTCAACCGTCAACCGCAAGTGGTCTGCGGTCCGTTCGTTTATTGATTTCTTGAATTGGGAAGGTCTGCTTACAGCCACGAATTTGCTGGATAATCTCGATACTCAATCGGTCGAACGATCTCTTCCTATCGTACTTTCGAGGGACGAGATTGATAGGCTCATTGCAGCACCGACCGGGAAGGACAATCCTCTTGCTCGAAGAGATGCGGCGATTCTCGCGCTGATGTACTTCACCGGGATGCGCGCATCTGATATTGTATCTTTAACCTTAGATGAGCTTGATCTAGAGCGCGGGCTGGTCAGATCTCCCTGGTCGCCCACCAGTGTAATTTCGATCCTATCAACCATTGATCCTATCCGTGATTATTTTTTTAATGGCAGACCTCATTTAGCGCGCGTTTCTGAGGAACGCGCGCTATTTCTCAACCCAAGGGGCTCTGGTCTCACTCGGCAAGGGTTATGGCTCATCGTGCGCCGTTGGGTCGAGAAACTCGATATTGGCGTAAAGGTCACCCCGCATACATTACGTCATAGTTTGGCAAAACATCTTTTAGATTCTGGATGGAGTCTTAAGGAAGTTCAGCAAAAATTGGGATTGAAAAGCCCCAACTCGATTCGAATATTCTTAACTCAACGAGACTCGTCGTCTGAGATTGGATGAAGTTTTCATATCATCCTAAAATATTCAGCGAATAAATCTCTCAGGAAAAGGCTATTACTATGGACTTCCTCTCGATTGAAATCATAGATGAAGTTGCGGAGGCAATTCGATCTCGCACATCCCTAGTACCAAAAGTAGGGATGATCCTTGGGTCGGGATTGGGGGAATTTGCTGAAGAAATTTCATCCAGCACAAAGATTATGACAGCTGATCTGCCTCATTGGCCCAAATCTACTGTGGAGGGTCATGCCGGGAGACTTATCCTTGGTGAAATGGAAGATCAAAAAGTGATGGTTATGCAAGGGAGAGCCCATTTTTACGAGGGGTATTCGATGCCCCAAATTGGCCTACCTGTCAGGGTCATGAAGCGGTTAGGCGCGGAGTTTTTGTTTGTTACGAATGCCGCCGGAGCGGTTAATTCCGATTTTGAACCAGGGGATCTGATGCTCCTTACTGACCACATAAACCTCGTGGGAATGACAGGATTATCACCCTTAAGAGGTCCAAATTTGGAGGAATTCGGCCCCCGATTTCCGGACGTGAGCCGAGTTTATGACCGCGATTTGCATGAAATCGCTCGAAATGTTTCAGTCGAATTAGGGATTAAGCTTCAAGAAGGGGTATACGTGTGTTTGGCTGGACCTGCGTTTGAAACGCCTGCCGATTTGCGCTTTTTACGTGGGATTGGGGTCGACGCGGTAGGTATGTCAACCGTACCAGAAGCGACAGTCGCTCGGCATAGCGCTATGCGAGTTATGGGCGTATCTGGAATTAGCAACAAGGCCAATTTAGATGGAAACACCATCACTACTCATGAAGAGGTACTTGAAGCAGGCCATATGATTGCCCCGAAGTTATCAACGCTCATTAAGGGGGTACTGCGCCAAATATAGGTTGTAGTACATGGAAGAATTTCTACTATTTATTGAAGAGAACCAATTTTGGATTTATGTAACCCTAGCAACCGTCGGTCTGATTTATCTGCGCTTATTGGTTTCGAGAATAGGTGAATTCCAGAGAACATTCTTTGGATTAGAGCGAGAGCGGGCGCGAGCAAGATTGACACGTGCAGGGACGATGTTTGGTTTGGTACTGATTGGTTTCTTAGGGGTATTTCTAATTACTACCTTCGCAGGACCAAGTCTTCCGATTTCTTCTAGGCCTACACCAGCACCAACCGTATCTTTCCTGAGTACCCCAGATGAGAACGATAATGTTGGCAGCGAAGTCGAACTCGCTACCCCGATTGGAGATGAAAGCCCTTCGAATCTGGGTTGCTCCAATCAGGATGCAACGGTTCAATTTCCACAAGATGGTGAAACGATCAGTGGCAGAATTGATATTCTTGGTGTAGCGGACATACCTGGATTTGCATTTTACAAATTAGAAATTCGGGCGATGACGCTCGAAGCAGTATGGAGAGCGATTGCGGCGGGAACTCAGCCTGTTTGTGGTTCATCGTGCGATGATGAGAATATCCTCGGAACATGGGATACAAGTTTAGTAACGCCTGGTGAATATGAATTCAGGCTCGTGGTGATGGATACGGTTGGAAATGCACCAATGCCCTGCACGATTAAATTACGTGTTCTGCCTGACGATTAATGCTGGTTAAAGGATGATCAACTATGCAAACTCTCCAAATTCGCAACGCAATCTCGAGCGATATCCCTCACTTGACGCAACTTGAACATGGCTATCGAACGGATCATGTGTGGCAAATGAACGTGAGAGAGGCTCCGGAAGAACTAGCGATTTCCTTTCGCGAGGTTCGATTACCGAGGCCAATGAGGGTGAAATACCCAAGAAATCCTTCCCTGCTTATCGATGAATGGATCTTGCATTCAGGCTTCTTGGTCGCCGAGCGTGATGGTGGTGTATTAGGGTATATTGCCTTTGTTGACGGCCCTGCCCCAAATGCAGCTTGGACAACCGACCTTGTAGTCGGCCACAGTGATCGGAGACAGGGAGTGGGAACTCAGCTGCTGCAAACGGGGATTGAATGGTGTAAAGAAAGAAATCTTCAGCGTCTATATGTAGAAATGCAAAGCAAGAACTATCCTGCCATATGCCTCTGTAAAAAAATTGGTATGCGGTTCTTAGGTTATAGCGATAGCTACTATCCAGATCTGGACATAGCATTATTCTTTGGTCTTGACGTTTCATAGCCCTTATTGGAAGGACGCGTAGAATTAGCATCACGATCTGGAAAGAATGATGGAATCGACGCTTATCACAAACTTAATCGCTATCAATCAGATCATCACTGCAGGAAATGCGATTACTGCGTTTTCTCTGCTGCTGTACTCACTTACATTTAACCTGCGTGAGCGTGCAGCGAGATCTTTTGCGCTTCTGTTGGGGTGTGTGACGATTGTGTACTTTGGTGATGTGCTCGCCAGTACAGCGCAAACAGATGCAGAGCTTGCGATGTGGATCCGATTGGAATGGATCGGTATTTCCTTCGTACCTGCTGCGTACCTGCATTTTTCCGATGCTTTATTGGCAGCAACTGGGAAACCATCCAAAGGTCGTCGAAGAATCATCGTTCTGATTAGCTACGCAATCGGAATCATCGTACTCTGGCTTGCGACCCAAACCTCGCTCATCGTGGGAGACTTAGACAGATCAGCTTCGGCGGGATATCTAAAGCCTGGCCAATTATTCTATGCCTATTCGATCTTCCTCGTGATCGTATTGGGATTCTCGGGATTCAACTATTGGCGTGCCTACAATCGTGGCCTAACCAGGACAAGTCGCCGCAGGATACGCTACCTCATGTTTGGGTCACTTGGCCCCATCCTAGCAACTTACCCGTTTCTGATGATCGGCGGGGGGGTAACCGATGCCTTTCCACTCTTGCTTTGGGGCTCTCTGGTCATTATCACAATTGGTGTTGCCTTTATGCTGGTATTAATGGCGTACTCGGTCGCATACTCGGGCGTAAGCTATCCAGATCGAGTGGTTAAGAGTCGACTTTTCCAGTGGATCGTGCGCGGCCCAGTCGTTGCATCATCTGCCCTGGCAGTAACCGTTTTGATGAATCGATTGGCTATTCGTTTTAATATGGAAAACAGCCGCCTGATCCCGTTTGCTATGGTTGCTACAATATTGCTTCTCCAATATTTAATTACACTTATCCGGCGACCCATCGAGCGATGGTTGTTCTATGGAAGAGACCGGGATGATGTCGTTCGATTGCAGTTGCTAGAGGACCGGCTATTAACGACAGGTGATCTCAGGCAATTTCTCGAATCTGTGCTGAATGCGGTTTGTGATATTACTGATTCCCATTCGGCTTTCATCGCTGTACTTGGGGCGGATGGATTGGAGCTGGAGGTTTCGGTTGGTCCCAGTAGCCCATTGAAGGAAGCAAGAGAGCTTGCGCCATTCTTGTTAGCCGATAAGAAGAGAGAGATCGACAATTTAGGAACGGTTTTTATCTGGGAGCAATATTGGCTGATCCCATTAAAAAACAGCCAGACAGAAAAGGAAATAAGCGGCATTATGGGCATTCGCGCTCGAGCAGATGAGCCTGATTATAACGAGGATGAAGCACTCTCAATTAAGACCCTGGCAGCCCAAGCGACCATGGCACTGTCTGATCGACGACTTCAAAGAGAGGTTTTCGATGTTGTGGATCGACTGGTACCTCAAATTGAGGAAATACAAAGGATGCGTGCTGCCGCGAGATATATCGGTTCGGAAGCCTTTACAGGTTCCTTAGAGGCGTTAAGTTCCGATGCAGATATTGTGCAGCTTGTGCGCGCGGCGTTAAGCCATTACTGGGGCGGGCCGAGACTAACCGAGAGCCCCTTACTTCAATTACGCGTTGTTCGTAGAACTCTGGATGAGCATGATGGTAATCCGGTAAACGCTTTACGGGCTATCCTGCGTCGTGGGATTGAACGTGTCCGGCCAGAGGGAGATCGTCGTTTTACGGCAGAATGGATGTTGTACAACATTTTAGAGATGAAGTTCCTTGAGGGTCGCAAAGTTCGAGATGTCGCCATGCGCTTAGCCATGTCGGAAGCTGACTTATATCGTAAACAGCGAGTAGCAATTGAGGCAGTTGCGCGGGTGATAACAGATATGGAACGTGATGCTGCTCAAGAAAGTGAAGTTGTTGAGATCGAAAAATAGGCGAATCGACCCCTCTTTTTGACAAAATGAGTGTATTATGTAGGATGCAATGGTGAGATTTGGCATATATTTTTATTAATTTGCACTTTGGCTAGAATTGAGTACCCTATCACAAATGGGTAGGGGGGAAACAACGCAGTATTATCTTGGTTAACTGAGGTAATTGAAATGTCGTTTGAAGAGAATTTGGGGCCGGGTTCTCATGAGTCTCCGCCGCCCATGGATGAATCTTGGTGGTCAGCGGTATTGACGGAAGAAGAGAAAGGCTCAGGACAAAGGAGCCGGGGACCAGCAGGTTATATGGGGGAAAGGAACGATAATCGCGGCACTCCGGAAGATTGGGCCTGGGCTAAGGAATTATATGAGAAAGACGATACCGTTGATCTAAATATAATTGGCTACAATCGTGGGGGTTTGCTTGTAGAAGCTCAAAGTCTTCGTGGTTTCGTACCTGTCTCACACCTAATCACATTTCAACCCGACACTGAAGAAAATGAACGGACTAACAAACTCGGAGAGATGGTTGGGGAAAATATATGCTTGAAGGTTATTGAATACGACCCAGACCGTGGGCGCTTAGTGTTCTCAGAACGCGCAGCCCAAGCCGGACCAGGGCGGCGAGTAGAACTGCTCGATTCGCTCGTCCCTCAAACTTGTGTGAGTGGGGAAGTGACCAACATCACCCGTTTCGGTGTCTTCGTAGATTTGGGTGGAGTAGAGGGTTTGATCCATGTCTCCGAGCTTTCCTGGGGAAGAGTTCGTCATCCTGCGGACGTCGTGAATTGCGGCGAGCAAGTAGAAGTTCAGGTTCTTTCTATTGATCGAGATCAGGGAAGGGTAGCCCTTAGTCTAAAAGAGCTTATGCCTGACCCATGGGAAAACGTCGAAGAACGCTACGATGTGGGAAACATTGTTGAGGGCATGGTTACCAATGTAGTAAAGTTTGGTGCTTTCATTGGAATAGAAGATGGCCTTGAAGGGTTGATCCATGTGTCTGAGCTGGGCGATGGCAGTTTTTTGCATCCGCGCAGTGTTGTGAGAGAGGGAGAACACGTACGAGTTCGCGTAATTCATATTGATGCTGCAGCCCGCCGGCTTGGGTTGAGTCTTCGCCAAGTTTCACAAAACAGTGCAGAAGAAGATGAATCTCCAATCCAGTCTGAACATACTGAAGCGCTCTCTTCATTTTGAAGGCCAATGGATTACAATATCAGCCGGGCGCAATTCTATGGCGCCCGGCCTTCATTTTGGCCACGAATGCATGCGCACAGGTTTTCTGGCCACACACACTAACTTTCTCCCGTTTGATACACTCAAAGCCCTGCCGTCGGATGGATAGCTATGGCGAAATCAAGGAGCAAAGCGAAATCAAATAAACCAAATCTCTCCGATATTTGGTCAACAATACTCGAGAGAGTTGGACGAAGATTCGAGGATCTTGGCGCCATAATTTTCGCATCTCTGGCCATTCTCATGATTCTCGGGCTACTTGACCTCACTCAGGGAGCTTTAATTGATCCCATGACCAAGTTCACTCGTCGCTGGCTTGGGTGGGGAGCATGGGCAATTCCTATCGTTCTTGCTTATCTGAGCCTTAGGCTTTTGCGTAGAAGGCAAGGCGTTGATATAAGAACTCCATGGCACAGCGTGATTGCTGCGGAGTTGTTCACAATAAGCCTCCTGGCCCTACTCGCACTCCTTGACGGAATGTCCATTCCTCGTGCGGAAGAAGGCCGTGCTGGTGGTTTGATAGGTTGGGGACTCGCTACATTTATCGGAGACTTCGCTGGGGATTTCGGCTCTCTCATATTCTTCCTACTCATCGCAATATTCACAGGTCTGTACGCCTTCCAAGGCATAATTCGGGCAATAGCCTCTTTCCGCCTGACCAGCTTGCCATTTCGACGAAGACGGGAGTATGCCATTTCTGAATCAACCGAGGTTGTGGATGGGGGGATTGGAGTGGAAACGGCAAAAAAGCCTGGAAGAAGGCGAACACGCCGACTTCCGCGAGAATATAAAAAGGATTTTCAAGTTCCTGAGCCGGTTGAGGATCAAAGTGGAAAACCTTCAAAACGAGATGTTCGCTTGCCTCCCTATGAGATTTTTGATCATGGAAGTTATTCTCCGGTAAGCTCAAAGGAAATAAATTTCACAGCCGGTTTAATAGAGAAGACATTGGCAGAATTTGGGCTGCCTATTCGAGTCGTCGATTTTCGGACTGGCCCCTCTGTCACACAATTTGCTGTTCAACCGGGATATATTGAAACTGAATTACATGATGGTACAACTCGCAAGCAGAAAGTTAGAGTCTCTCAAATTACATCTCTTGCTAACGATATGGCTCTAGCGCTTTCCGCTGCGCGTGTCCGGATAGAAGCACCTGTTCCTGGACAATCCTATGTTGGGATTGAAGTCCCTAATCGAAAATCCTCCGTGGTGCGCCTAGGTCCACTTCTGCAATCGGATGCTTTTCTATCCATCCGTTCACCACTTTCAATCGCGTTGGGACGAGATGTTGCTGGAATGGCTGTCGCGACCGACTTGGCTTCAATGCCCCATCTGCTCATTGCAGGGACAACAGGCTCGGGAAAATCGGTCTGCATAACGGCGCTTGCCGCGAGCCTGGTCTTTAACAACAGCCCGGATGATTTACGTTTGGTCATGATAGATCCAAAAATGGTTGAGCTGATTAGATTTAATGGGGTTCCTCACCTTCTGGGAAAGGTAGAGACTGAACTAGAGCGCATCGTAGGTGTATTACGATGGTGCATGATGGAGATGGATCGACGTTATAAATTACTCGAGAGCGCACGTGTTCGAGATATCGACAAATACAACGCACGCATTAAACGGAGAAAATCTGCAGAGCGGTTGCCCAGGATCATTGTAATGATAGATGAGCTTGCAGATTTGATGATGATGGTTCCGGATCAGACCGAGCAAACCCTCGTGCGACTTGCTCAAATGGCTCGTGCTACTGGGATTCATCTTATTGTCGCGACTCAACGACCCAGTACAGATGTGGTGACAGGCTTAATCAAGGCTAATTTCCCTGCAAGGATCTCCTTTGCGGTTGCATCAGGAATTGACTCGCGCGTCATCCTTGATAGCTCCGGCGCAGAGACGCTCTTGGGTAGTGGGGACATGCTCTTCCTTTCAGCAGAAGCAGCAGCTCCAGTTCGGCTTCAAGGGGCATTTGTTAGTGATCTTGAAATTGAACGGCTAATCAATTTCTGGAGGGCAGCGCATGGTGAGGACTATTTTGAGGGGGAAGATGAAGTCCCGTGGGAATCAGTTCTATCGCGCCAGGCCGTTATCAGTGATAAGGATGAGATTATCGAACGGGCGATTGATCTGGTTCGGGCTTCGGGTCAGGCGAGTGCGTCAATGTTACAAAGGCGGTTGAAAGTAGGTTACCCTCGCGCGGCACGTTTGATGGATGAATTGGAGGAGTTGGGAATTATTGGACGTCCACAGAGTGGAGGTAAGACACGCGAAGTCTTGATTGGCAAAGATGATGATCCATTGGCGCAAAGTGATGATGTTCCTGATGGATCGTGATCAACTTGACTCTCGATCTGTTGGAGATTAGCATAATCGCGTTTCAATATTCCGGGAGAGAGGATGCAAACTGACCAACCCGTCCCCGAACCACGACCCACACTCACTGATCTTCTTCGAGTCCGCTTCAAAGGGGTGGTCGACCCCATTGGGGCCTTCTTAAACCGACTTGGTATTCACCCCAATACGTTAACATTATTTGGGCTTGCAGGTAATCTCGTAGGCGCATTCTTCCTGGCTCAAGGCAATTTTTTAGTGGGTGGTCTGATCATTCTCGTGATGGCGCCGATAGATGCGCTCGACGGTACTATGGCACGACTCCGTGGTGAGCCCTCCGATTTTGGCGCTTTCGTCGATTCAGTCATTGATAGGTATTCGGAATTACTGATTTTTGGTGGACTTCTCACGCATTATATAAGCACATCTCAGGATATACTGACAGGACTAACTTTCGCCGCGGCTGCTGGATCAGTCTTGGTATCTTACACTCGAGCGCGTGCGGAAGGGTTGGGCTTTCATGCCAAAATTGGAATTCTGACACGCGTGGAGAGATTTGTGATCTTGGTGCCAAGTCTCGTTTTCGGAATCCCCTGGCTGGGTATTGGGATCATTGCAGTATTTGCCAACATTACAGCCCTTCAACGCATACTATCAGTACGCAAACAAGCTAGGATCCGGGAGAGGAAATAATCAATGGCAATTGATGCGTATGGAATTCACATAGGTCCACTGTATTTTAGATATTATGGAATGATATTGGTTTCAGGCGCCTTTGCTGCTACATACCTGGCTCGCCGTCTTGCAGCAAGAATGGGATTAAAGGATCCAGATATCGCTTGGGATGCACTTATTTGGGCGTTGATTGCAGGAGTAATCGGAGCGCGCCTATATCACGTATTCACGCCTTCCAAGGAATTGATTGAAGTGGGGATCACGACAAAATGGTACTTTGCCAACCCAATAAATATTCTTGATTTCACCAGAGGTGGATTGGGTATTCCTGGCGGCATCGCCGGAGGGGCGCTTGGTCTCTACATCTTCGCCAAACGAAAGAAAGTGGATATCCTGCTCCTTTTTGACGCTGCGGCTCCTGGCGTTGCTTTGGCTCAAGCAATTGGAAGGTGGGGAAACTTCATCAATCAAGAGCTTTATGGACCCCCAACTGACCTGCCCTGGAAGATCCCCATTCGCCCGGAGAATCGGATTTCGCCATATCAAAATGAGGAGTATTTTCACCCCTTGTTTCTATATGAATCAATATGGAATTTGTTGAACATGTTCTTTCTGCTTTGGCTTTTGAGGCGCCACGAAGATAAATTACTCAGAGGAGACATATTTCTTGTTTATATGATTACTTATCCACTTGGAAGATTTCTATTAGAGTTTATTCGACTGGATTACGTGCCAATGTTTGGAGTCAATTTCAATCAAACCCTTATGGCAGTCATCGCACTTATCAGTGGGGGCGTGCTAATCTATCGGCATCGAAAGGCGAGGGCAAGCTAGATACGTACTCACTTGTTTCCGAGAGATATTAAACAGCAGGGCTCCCATTCCCTGCTGTTTTTCTTTATGTGAAGAATCGCTTGTTTTTAACCACCCGGAGGTTTGCGATAGGTATCACTCCCCAAGGATATACAACTCGCAAACCTCCGGGTGGTTACCACGGGGAGGCTTTTTCCAACTATGCGAAGGTTTTCAATTCCGATCTTCAATAGATCGATGAAACCTTCGCAAGGTTTATAGGAAGTAGACCTAATTGTGGCACTTTCTGCATCCTGCTATAATCCGCGCAGGATTTGACACTGGTTTTCTTGTAATGAAAATTGTGGGATTTCCCCACAATTTATCCTGTCTCGCTAGTGTTCCGTCCAACTTGATTCTTTAGACAGGATAGATAAAGAACGGAACAACATAAGCATTTGTCAAGGACGCGTAACCCGGTTTATGAATGGCATTTTTCTCCTTGACAAAGCCCTAGACCAACGATTGGATTATGAAGATTCTTATTGAAACGAATGATTTGAGTAAAACCTTTGGTGATTTTCTAGCGGTTGATGGTGTTAGCCTACGGGTAAAAGCTGGTGAGGTAATCGCCCTGCTCGGCCCGAATGGCGCAGGGAAAACAACCACAGTTCGGATGCTTGCATCTATTCTTCAACCCTCACGCGGGTGGGCAACTGTTGCTGGGTTTGATGTTACACGTGAGCAAAGTCAAGTTCGAAATTCGATTGGAATGCTCACTGAACATCCCGGGCTTTACACCCGTATGAAGGCAGTTGAGTATCTCTCTTTTTTTGGCCAAATCTATCAATTACCGGATGATGCGATCCGACAGAGGATCGAGGAATTATTATCTTATCTAGGGCTTGACGATGGATATGACAAGCGCCTGGGCGAGTACTCAAAAGGAATGCGTCAGAAACTCGCCCTTGCAAGGGCAATGTTGCATGATCCTCCCGTGCTGTTGTTGGACGAACCAACATCTGCCATGGATCCGGCAAGCGCGAAATTGGTGAGGGAAAGCATTACCCGTCTTAGATCAACAAAACGCTCCATCATTATCTGTACCCATAATTTGAGTGAGGCTGAGGCGCTTGCTGATAGGATCGCGATCATCCAAGAAGGAAAGATCGTCGCCCTGGGATCACCGGAAGCGTTGAAAAGGGAGGTTCTTGGACCGCCCATAATGCATGTTCAATTTGCCCAACCCCTGGATGGTTCTAAGCCACAATTTCCCGAAGGTGCTCAGTTTGTAGAAGCTGGGGAGGATTGGATCCGCTATCAAACAGACTCGCCGGAAGTTATTAATCCTGTGGTGTTGGGGATGTTGACTGCCTCCGGCTTCTCAGTGGTGACATTGTCTGGTGTAAGCAGGAGCCTTGAGGAGGTATATTTACAAGTTGTGAACGGCGAAAATTTTGGTAAAAATGGTGGTACATAATGGCTTTGGCTGACTCTATTCCCCAAACTATATCCGGCTCGTGGGTGATTGCTAAGCGAGAGCTTCGGGATCAACTTAGGGATTGGAGGATTCT
>JAGLGG010000070.1 GCA_023144145.1 Anaerolineales bacterium
TTGATCGGAATGAACCGCGACCCTCAATTTGGTCCCCTGGTCACCTTCGGTCTGGGCGGGATTTATGTTGAAGCCCTGAAGGACGTAACCTTTCGAATCGCACCGATTTCACCGCTTGAAGCAGAGGAAATGCTCGGTGAAATAAGGGCACATACATTGTTAGACGGCGTTCGGGGGGAACCTCCAGCCGATAAGGATGCAATCATCGACACAATTCTACGAATTGGGCAGCTGGTCACCGACTTCCCTGAAATTATGGAACTGGATATTAATCCTTTCGTCGTCTACCCAGAGAATCAGGGTGGGGTTGCCATCGATATGCGTCTGATTTTAAGACCCCAGGATGTAAAAGAGAGAATTGTAGAACACAACAGGAGGGTCGCATGAAGGCGATATTTGTCACCTCGGTCGAGCCATATTCTGGAAAATCAGCCGTTTGTCTGGCGTTAGGAAAAAAGTTGCAAGCAAGTGGCTACAGCGTGGGTTACATGAAACCATTGAGCACGCAACCATGGCGAACGCCTGATGGAGTTCTGGCAGATGAAGATGCCGCGTTCGTTTGCAACGAATTGGGACTTTCGGTTCACCCCTCCGAACTTTCACCATTAATCGTAACTTCATCCACCCTGCGAAGCAGATTGAAGGGTATGAGTGAGGATGATCCATTACAGAAAATTTTAGATACCGCCAAACGTGTAACTGCTGACAAAGATGTTTTGATCTTGGAAGGTGGTGCAAGCCTGCGACAGGGCTATGCCATGGGAATTCCGAATTTACGACTCGCTGAGGTTTTCGAATCTCCGGTTTTGGTGATGATCAGATATCACAATGAGATGCAATTGATCGATGACGCCTTGGCCTCGCGCAAACGATTAGGACAGGAACATATGGGTGTGATTTTGAATCACATCCCTGAGAGAGCGCTTGAATTCATCCAGGAATATGCGAAACCGTATTTGGTCGACCAAGGCATAAATGTTCTAGGGAGTTTACCTGATAAACCTAGTTTGTCGGCTTTGAGTGTAGAAGAGTTAATTGACCTACTGGACGCAGAAGTGTTAACGGATTATGTTGATCCTAATGCACTTTCAGAGACATTTACGGTCGGTGCAATGACCGTTGACGCAGCATTATCCCGGTTTAGGCGACAACAAAATAAAGCAGTTATCACCGGTGGTGATAGAGCAGATATCCAACTCGCGGCGTTGGAAACTTCAACCGTTGTGCTAATCCTCACGGGAAATCTTCATCCAAGTCCAGTCGTGATTCACCAGGCTGAAAACCTGAGAGTCCCAATTATCCTGGTCAAGGATAACACGATGGAAACGGTGGAATTAATCGAACGCGCATATGGAAAGACGCGACTAAAACAACCTGAAAAATTGGAAACCTTCATTAAATTAATGGATGCGAACGTTGATTATGAGGCGATATTTACTGAACTTGGACTGTCGTAACGTTCAGTTTGATACTGATGTATCAATCGGTAACCAAATGGAGAATCGACTCCCCGAATCAGCTTCGCTTTCTAATGTTACGCGACCGCTGTGTCGATCAAGGATTTCTTTCGTAATCGCTAATCCTAATCCTGTTCCGGGAACGGACAATAAGCGACTAGCTTTCCCGCGATAAAATCTCTCGAACACTCTCCCTTGTTCTTCAGGCGGAATGCCGATCCCTGTATCGATAATTGTAAGCAAAGCCCAATCCCCCCCATCAGATTTTCGGGTGTCAGTCGTAATCGTAATCACACCACCAGGCCTGGTATATTGCATCGCATTGGTGAGAATATGAGAAACAGCTTGAGTGATCATCTTTTCATCCATACGAACATCAGGAAGATCATCATCAATTTCTATCTCTACTTCCAACGACCGTTCAGCAAGAAGACGTTGTCGATCCTCAATTAGACCTTGCGCGATTAAGTTTAGGTTCTCAGCCTGGAACTTAGGCATGGAGGTTCCCGTGTCAAACCGTGATATTGCCAAGAGATCCTCAATTAAGCTAACAAGTCGATCCGTCTCCCGGGTCAATGTATCCAGGTATTCCTGAGCTCGGGCAGGATTGCCGAAATTCAACAGTTCCAAATACAGTCGAATGTTGGCAAGCGGCGTCCTCAATTCGTGTGATACATCCGCGACAAATTGTGTCTTAATCCTTCCCGCACTTCGTGCTTGTTCTAAAGCTGTTGCTAATTCGGCTGTTCGATCTTGAACGGTCTGTTCCAAATCCGAGCTGTGCTTTCTGAGCCGATCATAAAGAGTTGCATTCTCAATGGCTACAAGAATTTGGTCTGCAAGAAGAATGAGCAATCTTAAATCCGCCTCGTCCAACCCTCCGACCTCAGGTGATTCCACATTTATCGCTCCAATTACGATATCACCTTTACTTAGGGGCACGACGATTTCAGAACGGCTTCTTGGAAATCCGACGACATAATCCGGGTCTTGCGATACATCTAATACAAATGCTGGCGTATTCGTTCTTGCAACCCTTCCGATGATCCCCGTGGATAACTCCATGGTATGGTCAGGTTCGACCCCAGACCCATGGGCTGCGCGCAGACGAAGAATATGTCCTTCAACCAGGTAAATTTCTACAATCTCATAACCCAACACCTGCCAGACCTGATTCACGATCTCGTCTAACAAGGCCTGCATTTCTAAGCGGCTGAGGATCACCTTGGCAACTTGCTGTAAAGCCGAAAGTTCTGCCAGACGGCGCTCAGATTCTTGAAATTTCCTGGCGTTCTGTAAAGCGATCGCAGCTTGGACAGCGAATAGCTCCAGGACGCGAAGTTCTCCATCATCGAAGAGATGTGGCTCTTCGAATGCGATGTTCATCACACCTACAACTTGGTCACCGATTCGAAGCGGAAAGCTTGCTATTGCCCCTCCCCACTGCCAGTCCTTGAATAATGGATGTTGGTCGACATCAGACGAAACAATCCGTTCACCCGTAAGGGCAACTGTGTACGTTATCCCTCCTTCGCGCGGTTCGGAAAATGGCTCGGTTTTTCGCTCATCCGACCATCTTGCAGAACCAAATGACAAGCGCTCACCCTCAAAAAGAAAGATATGCGCATCATCCGCCTCAATTAGCGCTAAGGCCTGATTCAGAATCGCATCTAAGACCGGTTGTAACTCAAGGCTTGAGGTTAGTTGAAGACTGGCGCGGTGGATTGCTTCAAGCACATCCCGTCGATAACGCTCATCGTCAAGCAATATTTCGCTCTCGAGTGCTGTTCCGACCTGACCTGCAAAAAGCTCAAGGAGTTCCATTTCGCTGGGTGTATATGGGGTTTCCTCAGATTCCCTACCTACAAGCAGAACACCTCTCAACTTTCCTTCACACAAAACTGGTACACCCATCAACGCGTTGATATTTTCAGGTTCAAAAAACTTCCCAGTTGTAGGCCTCTCCGAATAATCATTAATAATCAACCCGGGCGCATTATTGGCAATTTCTCCAACCACACCCACTCCGAAAGGCAAAGTTCTATCGACAATTCCACCATTTTCCCCAAAGCAAATCTCGCAACGAAAAGAGATTTGATCAAGATCAGAGATGAACAGCCAGGCTGACTTACTCTTCAGCACATCGGCCGCATGTCCAACAATATTCTCTAGCACTAAGGCGCTCCTCTTTGTATTGGGCTCTTTAATCTTACTTCAAACTCTCCATGTCCTAACCATAGAACTTAGATAGCTTGTTTATCAATAGATAACGGTGCTGACCTCTTTTTACTCAAAAATTGAAGGTCTCTTGGATTATACTTTTGTTGAAGCATATGCCGTGCCAGATTATATTTCTCTTGCGAATTGGGCAAAGGAATCGGAGTGTTTAATGTTGCAGAACCCCTTTAACTCACGTTCTAAATTGTCTGTGGGCGGAGCTGAATATACGATCTATCGATTAGACGCATTAGAAAAAGCCGGGCTCATGCAGCTAGACAGATTGCCATTCTCCCTCCGAGTTCTCTTGGAATCAGTCCTTCGTCAAATAAATGCACATACAATCACTGAAGAAAATGTCATCCAACTGTGCAAGTGGGAGCCAAAATTGGAAGAACGTTCAGAAATCCCTTTCCTCCCTGTGCGAGTACTGATGCAAGATTTTACAGGTGTTCCTGCAATTGTCGATCTTGCTGCGATGAGATCTGCGCTGGCCCGCTTGGGTGGAGATCCCAAGAAAATCAACCCTGTCGTTCCAGTTGATTTGGTCATCGACCACTCCGTGCAAGTTGATTTTTATGCATCTCCCGAGGCCCTTAGGCGCAATGCTGAAATTGAATTTAACCGTAACCATGAACGATATGAATTCTTGCGTTGGGGAAAGGAAGCCTTCAAGAATTTCAATGTTGTTCCGCCTGCAACCGGCATTGTTCATCAGGTTAATCTTGAGTACCTCTCCAAAGTAGTTATGACCAAGACACAAAACGGGGAGATGCTTGCCTTTCCAGACACCCTGGTCGGGACTGATTCGCATACGACTATGGTGAATGGGTTAGGGGTTCTTGGCTGGGGGGTAGGAGGGATTGAAGCCGAGGCCGCGATCCTGGGTCAACCTCTTGTCATGGTGGCACCAGAAGTCGTTGGATTCCGTCTCGTCGGTCGTTTGCCAGACGGAACAACTGCTACTGACTTAGTCCTAACTGTGGCTCAAATACTTCGAAAATTCGGCGTTGTGGGCAAATTTGTTGAATTTTTCGGACCGGGACTCTCCCATATGTCACTACCTGATCGTGCGACAGTGGCGAACATGTCGCCCGAATATGGCGCGACAGTCGGATTTTTCCCAGTGGATCAAGAGACTATTAGTTATCTCAGATCTACTGGACGGGATGAAGATTTAATCGAATTGGTTGAGCGCTATTGTAAAGAACAAGGATTATTCAGAACAAACGAAACCCCTGATCCAGAATACAGCGCGCTGTTAGAACTTGATCTCAATTCTGTAGAGACGAGTCTAGCTGGGCCCAAGCGACCTCAAGATCGGATTGCGCTTTCAAATATGAAATCTTCCTTCAAGAATGTGCTTGTTGAGCCCACCAAGCAAGGTGGGTTCTCCCTGGATCCATCGTCATTGGATC
>JAGLGG010000071.1 GCA_023144145.1 Anaerolineales bacterium
TTCTCAGCTCCAATTCGCAACAGAACCCGCCGAATGATGAGGCCATTCGTCAAACCTTTAGCCGATATCTTCGATAATTATGGACACTATGGCGTTGTCATCGTTGATAAGCGAGGTTCACGCTTATTCCACTTTCATCTTGGAGAGCTGCAAGAATTCGATGGTACATTCGGAGAAACCGTTCGTCGTACCAAGCGCGGGGGTGGATCGCAAGCACCGGGACGTAGAGGCGGGATTGCGGGGCAAACTCGATATGCTGATGAGGTGGCCGATCGCAACCTCAAAGAAACAGCACGCGTAGCTGCGAAATTCTTCAAGCAGAAGCAGGTTCGCCGAATTATTGTAGGTGGAACAGAATCAACGGTTGCTTTCTTCCTTTCACAACTCCCCAAGGCTTGGCAAAGCCTAATCCTTGGGACATTTCCTATTGAGATGTCCGCTGGACAGCCTCAGTTAATTGAAAAAGTCATAGAAATTGCTCAACGAGCAGAGCTAGAAAAAGAGCGTAAACTGGTCGATGCCGTCATAACCGCCACCGCAAAAGGTAAGGCGGGAGTCGTCGGACTGGATCAAACCCTTTCCGCGGTTCACTCTGGAAGGATTCGGGTACTTCTTGTGGATGAAGGTTTTCGATCAACCGGCTATCGGTGTAAAGGATGTAGATATCTTACAAGCCAGACGCCCGGAAAATGTCCCTTTTGTTCGAATGAGTTTGAACAGATCGAGGATGCCGTCGAAATGGCCATCCGCAAAGTACTCGCTGACGGTGGTGAGGTTGAGATCTTGCACGACAGCCTGCAGTTAGACAAGGCGGGAAAAATTGGGGCTCTATTGCGATATTGACCCGTAATGCATGATGAATGATCCATTTAAACACTGCCCCGAGTGCAGTGAGGCCCTGGTCAACTTTGATGATGGCGAGCGCCTCAGGTTGCGCTGTCCACAATGTGGCTGGATCCGCTATCGCAATCCAGCTGTTGGTGTTGCGGTGATATTGATTAATGATGAAGGGCTCTGGCTTGGGAAGCGGAGAAACGGAGGCTGGTGCATCCCTTGCGGCTATGTTGAATGGGACGAAAGTATCGAGCATGCCGCCCTTCGCGAGGCAAGCGAGGAGACCGGGCTCGACTTGAAGCTGGGGGATGTCTTCGCAGTCCACTCAAATTTTCATGATCCTAAACGGCACACAGTGGGGATCTGGTATACGACAAAAGTAGAGGATTTCTCTAAAGCCAATGCTGGTGGAGATTTGATAGAGCTGCGCCCATTTCCGTGGGATCAACTACCCAATTTAATTTTTCCTACTGATCGAGAGGTCGTTAGGAAGCTCCATAAGAAATCTTTGGAGGGTTAAGGCCTCAGGCAAATACTTAGCCGTTTTACTGGTTTAAAAATGGTAGAGTTCCCTTAGTAAATAACTGAAATCAAAGAGCCCGACAACGGGATGATATGGCTGTGCGGTCTTGTTGTAAAATGGAACCGATTAGTTTCCGAATAGTGATCTTTCCAGCGCAGACAAATTGCTGCTAAGCACTTCAAGATCACGAACTGCGGCGAAGGAATCTTCCCCTAATTCCTCTAATACCAACTCAAGTCGAATAAGCATTCCCTCGACTGTATCCCGATCCTCCCCTTGTAGCTTCTGGATGATTGCTTCCAATCGTGTGTCTGAGCCGGCCAAAGATGCTTTTGCAGTAACAAAATCTTCCGTATAGAGCGCAATTTGAGCTGTAGCTACATCCGCCTGGATCTTCAAGATTTCGACGTGCATCTCGACTCCAGAAAATCGTAATTTCAATTCAGCGTTCTCATCGACAAGGGGAAGTAAATCTTCAACCTCACTAGCGCTCAACTGCGCGGCATCATTGCTGAGTTTCAATTGCCGATCAAGGTTGTCAATTTCCTTTTGTTGTGGAATTACTCGTGCCAACCAGGTTGCACCAATGCCTAAGGTAAAAATGACCAATACGGTTACAGACCAGCGTAACAGCCTGCGTAGAAACAGGCGAAATCTGCCAGGTTCAGAGATTCCATCATCATCCAATGCTAATAGTGGTTCTAAACCACTGAAGTCAAATCCATCCTCTATCTCGTCCTTTGAGTGAGGTTCTACGCTGCTGCTTTCTTCAGGTAGGCCTCCCAATGGATCTTCACTTTTTTTCGCGTTATCCTGAGCCGCATTGTCCTGATTCATGCTCTTTCCCTTCTGACTAATCGAAATTTACCCAGATAACAATTATGTGCAGTTATGGCTCCGTTGCAAGGAGTAGAAGCTGCTATTTAAGTCGCCTCCAGGCTTTCGACTACATCATCCGTCATGATGTTCTCCTCTATCGATCACTGCATGATTTCCGTGTTAGAAATGACGCGCAGCAATTCCTCTAAGCCATCCAAGAAATTATCAAACCGGATGATTCGATCCGACAATCTGGTGTTCTCCGTTAGCAGCCAATCCAGGTCTGCTTGCATTGAGCCAACGGTTATTACCGCATCGTCCACTACTCCCTGGAGCGACCCGACTTGTTCTTCAACAATCACCACACGCCCACTTAACCCTTCAAGTGGCTGCAATCTCTGATCAAAGGAATCCAGCTCCGATGAAATGTTTCCAAGCTCTCGCTGCAGGACTGATAAATTCGATTCGATGCTTTGGACAGATTGCAGTCGATTGAAATTAAGCGTTTCGTTGATGCCACCTATTATCACCAAGGTAGTAACAACTGCGAGTATCATGGCGATAAAACCTACGCCGAACACGAGCCACAACGTTTCAGCTCGACTAAGAGTCTTTCTATCAGTGACCGCCTTGGGAATTGATCGCTTGGATCCATCTACTACGGGTTCGGGTTTTGGAATTCGATCCAAGACCTTTTCAACCCTTTCCTGCTTAACATCTTGACCTCGTCCATCTTCCGAGATGAGCGAGTGAGGTTGATCGAGTTTAAGAGATGAATCGACAACGTCTAGTCCATCTGATCCCGGGAGGGTTTTTTTATGCGGTTTTGATCTGGGCAAACTTATTAAAGGCTCAATCCCGTCAAAGGTTGCTTTCCCTAATCCACGAATCTCAAGAAGATCCTTAACACTATCTAATGGTCTGGCTGCAATGATCTTGTCGGCAAGGGATCTGCCAATCCCCGGCAGTTGTTGAAGTGCTTCAACGTCGGCCTGATTAATCCGTACTTTCTTATTCTCCGCCATGATGCTTTGCTCCTTGCCCAATCGTTCAATGTCCGTTCATTGAGTGCTGCAACGTTGCGACTACCCATCCGGATTGGATAGTTAACTGCTCGAATCGATGCGATAGCAACACACCCAAAATGAAGGGTGAGTCCCCTAAAACACTGCAATTTATGTGCCACTAATTTTGAGAGGCAATTACAAGCCAAGAGTCGTTTAATTCAATCCTTTTTTGTAATCACTATCTCGCCTTTCACCTGGCGGTTCGAGTCCCGACAGGCTAACCCAATCCATAGCTATGGTTAAAAAACAAATGGGCGGAATGTCCGCCCATTTATCCTTGCTTTTTATAGCTTACTTCGCTTTGACTTCGATCTTCTTCGGTCGTGCTTCCTCTATTTTTGGAAGTCGTACGGTTAGAATTCCATTCTCGATTTTTGCTTCAGCGCCATCGGCCTCAACTGAGGTAGGCAGGCGAAAGCTGCGGCTGAATTCACCGTAATGGATCTCGCGCAAGAGGTACTTCCCATCCCCGTTGCTCTCAGACATCACTTCACCACTCAAGGTGAGAATGTCGTCATGAATTTCAACTTTCAGGTCTTCTGGCTTCAATCCCGCCACAGGAGCAGTGATTATGAACTCATCATTCTCCACGTGAATATCTACGGGTAAACGGCTGCCGCCATTGAAACCAACTGGGTGATACCTGCGAACTGCTCGAGAAAACCTTGGTCGCCGATAAGGTGATAACATCACATTCCTCCAACTTTTGATAAATTTCTTTTCATCGTTGGAGCAAGCATAGCGGTTGAATGTTAGATATTTATACGTCCAGTATTAGAAGATTATAAACATCCTTTTCGGAACCATGCTACGCAGGGTTGATTTCCCATGAGTAACCAATTCGTCCACTGTTGATCATGTCGATGCTACCTTAAACATGTTGACACACCCTTGTCCCCGCGCGCTGTGCCGAATCGGAATCTGAGAAGCTCGACAACGCTGTTTGCGATGTCCCCTGCCGGCAACGAATAAGTGCATATCTACCTCTAACAATCCATTGATACTTCTCATATACCCAAGGGCTAGACTCATTCTGATTGAGGGCGCGGCGTCAATAAAATTGAGTCACGTCCTGAAAAACCAATACATTTGTCAGTAATTTTGTAATCCTTTAGGTAATGATGTAGGTAATGATGATTTCGGAGGTTTCAACATGGATTTCGAACGCTATACCCAAAAAGCACAACAGGCAATCCTGCATGCCCAGGGCCTTGCCCAAGATTATGCACATCCAACGATCGAGCCCGCACATTTACTCTTGGCTCTTCTAAGTCAAGATCAGGGTGTGGTTCCTGCGATCATCACCCGCATCGCTGGTAGCCCTAACCTACTACGTGAGGATTTGAAACGCGAATTATCAAGTAGACCTCGTGTACATGGATCCAGCAGTCAGATTGGTATCTCCCCCACTACCAGCGAGGTTCTCTCCTCAGCCGAAAAGCATGCGCAAAGCATGAAGGATGAATATACCTCGACCGAGCACATATTCTTAACTTTGGCGGCAGGAGCTGAGAGGGAGCGATTACAAAAATACGGCATCACCCCGGATGCGCTTCTGCAAGCTCTTGCCAGCATTCGAGGGTCGCAACGCGTAGTGACACCTAATCCAGAAGATACATATCAGGCGCTCGAGAAATATGGGCGCGATTTAACCCAACTTGCCCGGCGCGGAAAACTGGATCCAGTGATAGGGCGAGATGAGGAGATACGTCGCATTATCCAGGTTTTATCCAGACGGACAAAGAACAACCCTGCTTTGATCGGTGAGCCGGGGGTTGGCAAAACCGCAATCGTAGAAGGTTTGGCGCAGCGCATTGTAAACGGGGACGTACCTGAGGGGCTTAAGAATCGCCGTGTGATCCAACTGGATATGGGTGCTTTGATTGCCGGGGCTAAGTACAGGGGCGAATTCGAAGAGCGTCTAAAAGCTGTTCTAAAAGAAGTGACCGATGCTTCTGGTGAGATCTTACTGTTCCTAGATGAGATGCACACGGTTGTCGGAGCGGGTGCCGCTGAGGGCGCTGTAGACGCTGGCAACATGTTGAAACCCATGTTAGCGCGTGGTGAATTGCACTTGATCGGCGCAACTACACTTGATGAGTACAGAAAATACATCGAGAAAGATGGCGCCCTTGAGAGGCGCTTTCAATCCGTCTGGGTTGATGAGCCCAGTATCGAGGACACCATCAGCATATTGCGCGGTTTGAAGGAGCGCTATGAAGTTCACCATGGTGTGCGCATACAGGATAGCTCTGTCATCGCTGCCGCAACGATGTCAAAACGATACATCACGGATCGACAGCTGCCTGATAAGGCTATCGACCTGATCGACGAAGCTGGAGCTCGGTTACGAACTCAAATTGATTCAAAACCCCAACCCCTGGACGAAGTTGATCGGCAGATCATGCAGTTGGAAATTGAGCGAGAGGCATTGAAGCAAGAGAAGGATAAGTCTTCACGGAAACGTTTGGAACACTTGGAAAGTGAATTAGCTGATTTACGCGAACAATCTTCGCAGCTCCACACACGCTGGCAGACCGAAGTTGAAGCGATCCAAGAGCTCCGTCGTACGAAAGAAGAGATTGAACATACCCGCTTACAAATTGAAAAGGCGGAACGCCAATCCGATCTAGAAACCGCTGCACGCTTGCGTTATTCCACATTGCGTGAACTCGAGCAGAGGTTGGAAAAACAGGAGGACCGGATCAAGGAATTACAAACGGATGGGGGGTTGCTAAAAGAGGAAGTTGATGCTGAGGATGTGGCACAAATCGTATCTCGTTGGACGGGCATTCCAGTCGCTAAATTACTGGAAGGGGAAATCGAAAAACTCGTACACATGGAAGACCGGTTACATGCGCGCGTGGTGGGTCAGGCCCATGCCGTGCGTGTCGTTTCCAATGCTGTGCGGCGCGCACGTGCAGGGCTTCAGGACCCCGATCGCCCCATTGGTTCTTTCATATTCCTAGGACCAACTGGAGTTGGGAAAACAGAACTCGCAAGGGCACTCGCTGAATTCTTATTCGACGATGAAAAAGCGATGGTTCGAATAGATATGGGTGAGTATCAGGAGAAACATACCGTCTCCAGACTCATCGGTGCCCCTCCTGGATATGTAGGTTATGACGAGGGAGGTCAATTAACCGAAGCGGTGCGACGAAGACCATTCAGCGTCGTGCTTTTCGATGAGATCGAGAAAGCCCACCGCGAGGTTTTCAACGTTCTCCTGCAAGTTTTGGATGAAGGTCGCTTAACGGATGGACAGGGAAGAACGGTGGATTTTCGGAATACGATTGTGATCATGACCAGCAATTTGGGGACTGAAATATGGGGGGAGGAAAAAGAATCCGATGAGGCAACCGAAAGTAAGGTGCGAGAATTGCTGAGGGCGTATTTCCGACCCGAATTCCTGAATAGAATTGACGAGATTGTTGTTTTCCACCGTCTCAGTAAAGCAGATTTGAAGGAAATTGTGCTGATACAACTCCAGCGGGTAGAAGAGAGGTTAGCGGCCCAAGGGCTGTCCATAGAAGTAAGCGAATCTGCGAAGGAGTATCTGGCGGATGTGGGATATGATCCTATTTACGGTGCCCGTCCCCTCAAACGGGCAATCCAACGTGAATTGCAGGATCCTTTGGCTATGAAATTGCTTTGCGGTGATTTCAACGCAGGTGAGTTGATCCATATTGAGAAAGGCTCTGAAGGGCTTGTATTCAGCTCTGTCGGCGCGATGGAAAGGGATGCGCAAACGGAGAATTAATTTGTTATAACGCATCGATCAAAATGCTTCCACTGAGAAGATATCTGTAGGGATTTCGCAACATCGCTCTGTCCATCACGAGCCTGCGAACTGGAAGCAATAGATAAACTCGAAAGATACCTCGGAGCAAAAACATTCCCGGGGTATTTTTTTTTGGTACACAGCAAGGCACATCCTGCATCTTGCCAGTAAATTCGTAAAAATAAAACAAGTGGACGATCAATAGCTTAGTGCTTTGTCAAGGATAAGATACCGCTCATAAACCGGGGTACTACATCCTTGACAAAGCTTAAAGTGTTCCGTGCCTTATCTATCCTGGTAAAGGAATCACGTTAGACGGAACACTAGTAAAACCGCCGGATTCGTCGAGATCCCAACTCTTGCACCCCATATCAACGTGTTGCTACATTAATGTCCACATTTATTATAAATTTTGTACAATTTATGCCTTTTCAGAT
>JAGLGG010000072.1 GCA_023144145.1 Anaerolineales bacterium
TGCGATCATCAGGACATCTTGTTGGATGGTCTCTGTATCCGTTTCGATTGTCATTTGAGCTACATCATGTCGGCGGAGGATTGTTCGAATCACTGCCCAAAGGTACATAGGGAATCCTTGAAGGAGCGTGATTTTGCTGGCGTGGATTGTGGTTGCGCCGTCAAATCCAATACCCATAGTATTGTTCCAGAATTCCGTTTTACCACTCTGATCAATTAATAATCCAATATCGATGGTTTTGGTCTTTCCATCGAACACTCGCATAATGGCATTTTCAATGTCGGGATCGACACCTACGTTATTACTGAAATCGTTACCGGACCCGAGTGGAACTACCCCAAGACTTGGCCTTTGCTCGCTGGTAATTTGCATTAAGCCATTCACGACTTCATGCACGGTTCCATCCCCGCCGAGTGCAGTTACGATACTGTAACCGTCTCTTGCGGCCTGGATTGCAAGCTCAGTGGCATGTCCGGGATAGTCTGTTGCCACCCAAGAAGCCCCACCTTTCCTTTCAATGAGATTTTGTAGAGTGTTTGCACGCCGCCAAGCATTTCCCTTATCTGCATGAGGGTTGAAAATCAGTTTAACTTCATCCTGCATATCGGCTCTCCGTCATAGGCATGTTGAGATGGAATTTGCCCTGAAACAGGGGTTATAAGGTATGGTGGTGGGTTAATTATCACCCAAGAGAGATTATGTAAATATCGAAGGCAATTTGAAGTAATTATAGTCGAGTGATGGGTTAATTGGGACATTCGGTGCGGGCACTAGTACCATTTTTAAGTCAAGCGCAGATTGACCTGACTGCATTTGAGGCGTAAATTTGTTGTGTAAAGAGCCTAGCATCATCATGGGAATGCTTGCCCCTGTTGGCCGTATAACACTCCGGATCTTAAATCGCTCCAACTATCCCGAGGGGGAGTTGGGGCATGTAAGCGCCGACCGACCGGAGATAATCCCTTCCTTACGGCTGATAAACAGGGATGCCAACCGGCAAAAGCGGCAGTGCCGGCCTTCCCACGATTGGCTGGGCTCTCTTCTTTTCTACAGAACTTTCTAGTGCGTAACGAGCAGTCGGGGGGATATCAGTCTTGCGATTCCTGGTATGAACCATCATTGTCCTGGTCCGCCAAGCTTTTGAAATCCACATTCACACCGACCCAATGCGTTGGTTTTATCACAAGTTTGAACCAGGCCGGAATGATGACCAAAGCTGCCAAGACGACAGTGAGCAGGAATGGGGCACGAGGGTTAACCCTTTGCCAAACCTGACTGCCGATCCAGGGGGCAGGGAGAGAAAGGATTCCTAGGCTGGTGGCGACCAGGCCATAGGTTAGGCCTCGAACCTTGCGAGGAACCCCCTTCGCAATTAATGCGCTAGCAGCTGGATCCAGCAGGCCTCCGCCTAAACCGAGAAATATCCACGACATCCCATAGCCCCAGAACGCGGTGGCAACTGCGAATATCAATCTTGAAACGATCATGAAGGCAAGACCGAGTGTTATTCCAACGCGCTCACTCGTCCGGTCGACAAGCCAACCTGCGGGTAGTGTGGTTAGGGTTAAAGCCACACCAAACATTCCATCTAATAATCCAATATCTTGTTTGGTAAGCTCACCAATCTCCCGTAAATATATCGGCATTAAATCAAAGGACATTTTGAAGGCAACGTCCCGAACTCCATCTACGATGATGATCCAGGTAACCAATCCCCCTGAGATCATTAATAGTAGCATTTGTCTGAAAGAGGAGCGCAGGTGTGTGATGCTAGGTTTGGCGCTCCGTTCTTGAGTGTAGCTGGGTGAGGTACGATACATTCCAAAGAAAATTACAGTGGCAATGGAAAAAGTAAAGGCCGCCAGCGAAAACATCCATCGATAGCCAAGATGCTGGGCGACCAATCCTCCAAGGGGTGGTCCGAAAATCCAAGCTAGAGATATCACTGTTGTTGAAATACCAAACATCCGACCTTGAACATCTTCGCTAGTTTGATCTGCGATATACGCTTTGTATGATGGAAAAACTAATGCGGACGTGATTGCCAATAGAGCAGGCGCGAGGATCGCGACCTGCCATGTTGGTGCTAGCACGTATGCCAGGAAAGAAAGCATCCCTGCCACACCACCAAAGGTTAAGGTGCGCAGTCGTCCAATGCTATCTGATAACCATCCCCCAAAAACTCGTAGGATCAGGGGGAATATCAATGAGATAGTGAAGAAAAAACCGATTTGCTGGATTGAGGCGCCCAATTCTCGGAGGAAAACTGGAATCTGAACCATGGTCATCGTGCGCGAAATTTCAGTTAATGCCATGGCTGCAAGGAAGATGATCAGCCTGCGATTGAGAAGAGACTTGCTTGTGCTTTGATGGCTAATCAAAGTTGAATGCCTCCCGTACTTTTGGGGTACTCGGAAATCCAATCGTATTGGTAAAAGAAATTCATCCGATGTTCTTCAGTTCGACCGCTGGGCTTTGGGGAGGCTATTTTCTCATTTTCCAACCTCAGATGCAAACTGAATTGGGAAGAACAGAGTCCATTGGGCAACGGAAAATGTTATTAGTCCTTCCTCACGTAGGTGTAAGGTAGTTTATTTTTATTGAGCCCATCTAGGACTTACGCCGGAGATGATCGACCTCCAATTTTGTGCACTAGTGAAGATATTTGGATGATGCCTGCTTGCTAAATCCAACGAACTCGTAGGCTTTATTATTAATTGCTCAACCAGGAAATCAGGAATCGATCTCTAGCATTGCTCGCAATTTTTCCATCACTTCAGCAGTGGAGCGAAAATGAATCCCTGTCATGCCAACATTTTCTGCCCCTTCGATGTTTTCGATAAAGTCATCGATGAAAACGGCTTCGTGGGCGGGCACCTTGAGTTGTCTAAGGGCCATCTCATATATCTTTGGATCAGGTTTCACCAGATGGACCTCAGCTGACACGACTATCTCTTCGAATGCATCTGCGATATCCCATTCCTGCTCGATTAAACGTCGCATCCCTGGCCAGGCATTCGTGATCATGCCGGATTTGAATCTGGTTTTTATCTGACGGATGAAGGCCATCAATTTAAGGTCAACTTTATCTCCAGCAAAGAAGTCCTTGCGGAACGCGTCCATCTCCTCATCTTCCAGGCCTAAGTTCGATTGAACGTAATCCCAGATATCTTCAATAGAAGCATTCCCTTGAGAAGCTTTTCGACTGATTGGATTTCCGAATACCAACTTCTCTAAGCCCCAGGATTCCAAATCCAACCGCTTTTCCCATTTTTCTCTGTGGGATGTATCTTCTGTTTTAATAATTACGCCACCCAGGTCCCAGATAACAGCAGAGATTTGTTGTGTAGTTGCCATCAATGATGCATCCTTTCGTTTGATTGCTTTACGATTGTACATGGGATTGGCAATTGAAGTGGAAGGACCTTCGAGAGTGATCTTCCACTCCATTTCATGCTAAAGTCGTTATTGTGTACTGAGTTCATCGCCTGGACGCAGTTCGAGTTCGTAGCGATCATACTGTCGCTTAATGCGCATGCCAGCCTTCTTGTAAAGTTCTGTTGCGCCTGTTCGATTTTCGGCGTCCACACCCAATCCTACCCGGTGTTTACCCACTCGTTTGAGTTCAGCGAAAGAGTGATAAAGCAGGGCTAATGCCAGACCGCGGCGTCTCCATGGTCGGAGAACGAATAATGTTCTGAACCATCCAGTATCAGCATCTTCCCAAGATTCAGGTCGACAGATGGAACCTCCTACGATTTCATCGCCATCAAAGGCCACGAACCACAAGGTGGGATCATAATGTTCGTCTTCGATCATTTGATGAAGCCACTTTTTATACCCCTCTTCAAAGGGTTCTTCTATGAATCCAAAATGATCGCGAAAGGCCTCATAATCTGCTTTGTAGACTGCAGGACCATGCACGTCATGATCGTAGGCTCGCAAAGATATGCCTTCGGGCCATTCAGGTTCAGGAACGTCGCCATTCAAATCTAGGACCATTTCCCAACTGTGACGAAAGAGCCTCAGGCCATGATCTTCAAGCAATTTCTTGCTGGGTGCATGTGAACTAACGGTGTATGCATTTAAGGCTACTCTAGCATTTTGCGGAACGCGTGCAAAGACATCCCTAGCCCGGTCAATGCTCCACTCAAACATTTCGGTACCGATGCCCAAATTCTCATAAACCGGTCTTACTCGTCCCCAGATGATTGGGTTTATGGGCAGGCTGGAGTTGGACCAGACAGCGACAAATCCAACAAGCTCGCCTGACGGACCAAAAATAACGCGGGAATCTTTTGCCAAATCAAAACCCGGTGTCTGCCAATCCAGTATAATTTCCTGAACTGAATAATTTTGCACACCCATCATGTCCATTGAGCATTCGTTGAACAATTCAGCTGCACTCTCAGCATCATCCATATTGGCTGGTCGGACTGAGTAGCCTTCTTTTATATTTTTCCAATGGTTATTGTGATTCATTGTTATCTCCTGCTACCTGATCGAATACAGTCAGGTCCCCCGAGTTTTGCATTGGATCAACGCTTAAAACATTTCGACCGCGGGTTCCCGCGGCCGAGAATTGCTGAAAATAAACCGCGGGCGATGGAGAGCGCCCGCAGCTAATCATATCGATGATCTTCTATCTGCCGATTGGCGCACTCCGCGTAGGTTCATCACCTCCAAAACCGTTATTAATATGGGGGCGAATTACCTGATATGGAATTCGTTCGTCCATCATGAATGCGCCTTTCTCCTACAACTTCAATCTGTTTTTTAGATTGAAGCGTAGTCTATAACGAAAAAAATGATCGGTCAAGATGGAATAGTGGGGTTGATGGTTCAAAAGCCTGTAGTGGCGACTCAAGCTAAACGAAGTTTAGCCCGCCGGCGCTCCCGATTCAATAAACCCCCGGGGGTCTAAACAAAAAATCTGTGTCAGCCATGTAGCTGGTTAGCCCCCCGGGGGTTACGAAGGTCTGCGCGATCGCACCGCATTGATAAAATCGGCCAGCATTCCGTAAGCCGTCGTTTCAATGCCGGGGTTCTCCTCAATGATGCTTAATGCACCGAGTACATCACTCTTAAAAGTGATCGATGAAGACGTCCCCATAACATTATATAAAGGGTCAGATGAATCAATTTCCTTTGGATAGACTGCTGCATGGAGGTGATCATTCTTTCTCTCTGCCTCACAAATCAACTTCCACCGTTTTCCACCCCTCCGGCTTTCCGAAACCATTTGTGCTGATATCTTACCAATCCCTCTTCGATCGATCTCGGCAGGATTAAGTGGCTCCCCCATCAACACGGTGACCAGAGCAGCAACCTTAACTGCCGCGTCCCACCCATCGATATCTCCGCTTGGATCGGCTTCTGCGATTCCGATGCTCTGCGCGTGAGAGAGAGCTTCTGCGAAGCTTGTGTTCTGTTCCATGAGAGTAAGGATTAGATTGGTGGTCGAATTCAACACGCCTCGGAAGGAGTTAAGCACAGCTCCAGGAAGCGTTTCCCGCCACATGGAAAAAATTGGTGTGCCATCCATCACAGCGGATTCGAAGTAGAATTTTCGCCCTTTTGATTTGGCAAGCGAAGATAGTTCATGGTATGCATGCACAACAGGACCCTTGTTTGCAGTGATGACGTCCATCCCCAGATCAAGCCCCTGTTGAAGGTATCCAACCGCTGGCTGACCCGTCTCATAGTCGACCGGGGTGGACTCAAATAATACGTGAGCATTTGATTGATCGATAAGGTTGGAACTGTTTAGGGGAGAGGGGTGGGTCGATAGGTCTGATAGGTTCTTATTTTCATCGAGAATGTTTATGGCCCACTCAAGATCCAATCCACCCTGATCGAGCGCAATTCCATGACGTTTTGTAGCAATTCCAACGACTTTGCATGAAATTCCGTATTGATTTGCTAATTCATACTCTTTTAATTGGAGCAATTTCGCGAGCGCGCGACCCACATTGCCGAAGCCGAGCATTGCGATACGTACTTCTTCGTTCACAATAGTTTCTCCTGGGAATTGAATTTATGTGAAACATCGATCTAGTGTTCCGTCCAACGTGATTGTATAGACAGGACAGATAATGGACGAAACAACATAAGCATTTGTCAGGGGTGTAGCAACCCGGTTTATGAAGGGAAACTTCATCCTTGACAAAGCACTAGACCAAAGGCCAAGGGTATGACCAGTGGTTACTAGGCTGTGGAAAAATTGGGTTGGTCAATAACTCATTTACACGCCTAGTTACCGCCTGGAACTCAGGTTCTGATATGAGCTCTAGAAATTCTGTTTTCAAGTGCTGATCTGAGATCAATCGATTATAAAATCTTTCGAGATCATCAAGTATTGTGACGGGGATAGGTTGCATAGCAAAATCCCAAACCACTGTCCTTAATTTATCCTCGGCATTAAAGCATACCCCGTGATCAATCGACCATATTTGTTGTTCTGCGCCGATAAGGATATGCCCGGCTTTGCGATCAGCATTGTTGATCACAATATCGAATACAGCGAGAGGGCGCAAACGGTTTTTTTCTTCCTCGCTAAATGCGAAATAATGATGATCCATGTGTGTGTCAACATATAGTTGCAATGATCCAGAGCCGGCAGGTCCGTCAGGCCGCAAAACAGTTGGGGGGACCAATTGCCAACCCAGAGATGAACTGGTGAGGTATGCCGCCACTTCACGGGCAGCGAGTGAGCCCTCGGCAAAGTCCCAGAGAGGGCGCTCGCCACGGGATGGTTTATAGACAGCTGCCAAGACATCGTCTTGTGAGTGAACTTCTACGAGGAATGTATAATTCGAACCCCAAAGAAATCGACCAGCAATGTGGATTTCGCCGGTCATCAAACTTCGGATGATAAGTTCGTTGGAGAACACTTCCTGCTTCACTTTATGGTATCGTGGCTCATGATTAAGATCGCAGGCCTATTTTAAACTCACAAAATGTGATTTATCGATATATGCTTGGAATGTTCTATGACTCCACTGAAAAAAGGTCAATCACTAGGGACGCCTCCACTCGCTTTGAGGCTGGTTTTTCCAGTGCACTTTTCTATATGAATGGAATGAAATTAATGCTTGTGCCCGTTGCGTTTTGGGCAGAAGTGCCCCTTAGGATCAATGGGTAGACTGCAGTTCCCACAAATCGGTCTTCCACGACTTGCAAGTTCAAGCCCCCATTGACACATAGACCGTAGTTGAGAGCGTGTACACCAAAAGCGGGCGACATCTTCCGAATCCTCGTCATCTTCTTCATCCTGAATCTCGCGCGCGACCAACACCATTAAGTCTGTATCTTCATCGTATCCCAGGCCAATCTGGCCTACCCGAAATGCGGGGTCGATAGGGGTCTCCAATTCCATTTCAATTTCGGTGAAATTGTCTGAAGCTTCAGAGAGTTCAGGGTAACGTTCATTAAGATCCTGTAGGAATTGTTCGACTCCTACAGCGAGTGATTGGATTTGTTGTTTTTCAATGATGAGTGTTAGCATCAGATCATCAGAGCGTCCTTGTAGGTAGAAAACACGCTTTCCGGGCTCTCCTACAGTGTGTGTCGTAATCCGAGTAACAGGCTTTAACTCATATTCAGTGGAAGGCATCCAATGCTCCGAATTGCCACGCGCTTTTCAACTATGAAAAGTATATCATCCATCTATTGCTACCCGACTTGCGCTTGTATCGTTCAGTGTGAGTAAGTGAATACCAGGATCGATGTGCAGCGCGCTGATTGATGCAGGTAAGACGGATAAACGTTGAAAGAGATCTATATGTAAACCGATGTAATGCGCAAGGATAAGTTTGATAACATCCGCATGAGACACGCACGCAAATGAGCCTTTCTTGCCTTTATGTCTGGAGCGAAGAAATTCAATTTCCGAAACAACTCGATCCTGTGCTTCAACAAATGATTCCCCATCTGGAAAGCGGGCCAACGATGGGGTGGATTGAATAATAGGCCAAAGATTTCGTTTCCTAAGAGCTTTGAGCGACCGTCCCTCCCAGCTACCATATCGGATCTCTCCCAAGCCCTCCCGCTCAACAATCTCCAAACCCTTTGCATCTGCTAAAGGAGAGGCAGTTTCGACTGTGCGTTCTAAGGGGCTTGAATAAATAGCCTGAAGAGGTATTTTTGCGAAATGGTCGACAAGCGCTTTGGCTTGTGCCTTCCCTTTTTCGTTAAGGTGAACTCCTGGTAACCAGCCAGCGAGTTTCCCCTTCCCAACATATTCGTTCTCGCCATGCCGGATAAGATAAATCAAAGTCATATTTTTATCCTTATGTGAGTCTCACTTCTTCCCACGTGTATGGTGGCGTTTAATTTCTTCAACCTGAGATTCACTCAGATCAGGTAAATCAGTGCTATCCTCAATTCCAAGCGCTTGCCTTTGGGCGTTGCGCCATTGTTCCAGGCGATTATTAACATCAGTTTCATAACCCTGATCTGAAGGTTTGTAAAAATATCGACCTAGTAATTCATCGGGCAGATACTGCTGCCCGATATGATGTCCGGGGTGCTCATGAGGATATTGATAGTTCTCTCCGTGCCCGAGAGCCTTTGCATCACGATTGGCATCCTTCAAATGCTGGGGCACTTCAACCACTCCCTCTTCCTCAAGCAATTTATATGCTTTGAAATACGACATTGCTGAATTCGACTTAGGTGCGGTTGCCAGGTAGATGGTTGCCTCAACGATGGGGAAAATTCCCTCCGGCAGACCAATAAACTCAAAAGCCTGCATTGCTGCTGAGGCAACGACAAGCCCGATCGGGTCCGCGAGTCCGATGTCTTCTGATGCCAGGATTAGAAGACGACGGATGATGAAACGGGGAGATTCTCCTGCGTAAAGCATCTTTGCTAGCCAGTAGAGGGCTGCATCAACATCTGAACCACGGACGGATTTTATAAAAGCCGAAATGGTATCGTAATGCGCGTCTCCGTCCTTGTCATAAAGCACCGCTCTACGCTGGATCGACTCCTGGGCGACTTCTAGGTCTATGTTAATGGCTCCACTCGTATCGGGCGGTGTTGATTCGACTGCTAGCTCTAAAGCGTTGAGTGCATTCCTGGCATCGCCTCCTGCTACTCGTACCAAGTGTGCGAGCGCATCATCCTCAAGGTTTACTGAGCGGTCACCGTATCCACGACCGCGCTCTGAAACAGCATTTAGGATGAGGTGTTTAACTTCGTTATTCTGCAAAGGTCTTAGCTGGAATATTCGAGATCTTGAAACTAACGCGCCAATAACCTCGAAATATGGATTCTCCGTCGTAGCACCTATGAGCGTGATCTGACCGGTTTCGACGAGCGGAAGAAGGGCATCCTGCTGAGCCTTATTCCAACGATGAACTTCGTCGACGAACAGGATTGTCCGCTTCTGGTAAAGTTTGCGTCTTTCTTGAGCTTCACCTATTACGCGCCTGAGTTCAGCTTTCCCTGCCAGAACTGCTGACATGGTTTCGAAGTGTGATTCTGTCGTATTAGCGATGATCATTGCCAGGGTTGTTTTGCCACTACCTGGTGGACCCCAAAGTATGATTGAAGAAAACAGGCGGTCGGATTCGATCGCACGACGTAATAAACGACCTTCGCCAAGGATTTCCTCTTGCCCAACGAATTCCTGCAGAGTGCGCGGACGCATTCGTGCAGCCAAAGGGGCTTCGCCAACCATTCTTTTCATGAGAGCGTGGTCAAATAAATCCATAATTTTTGGGGTGGATCGATTCTACCATCATACCAAGGTAGATAGAATTCTTGAGATTAGAAAACTGATCTTTTTCACGTTTTCGCATTCCTGCCTAGGGTGTAGGGGCAACGCGTGCAACTCGCACGTCGCCAGTCGCCCCTACGACTAATTTCCAATAAGGCAGCGGTAACTAGTGCCTCTTTTTAGACAGCCCCTACGAGAAAAATGAAATCTGGAAGACATTAGAACATGTGCCGATTAAGGTTGACCAGGCACTGGATTCTGAAGTTAGAGTTTGAATTCTTCTGCGCTGGAAAGGTGGATGCTAAAGCCTGGTGGATGTGGAGCACGTTTGGGGGCTATGTTAGAATGGTCACTTGAATTATGTCATCGTAAAGCATGGAACGATCGAGGGTGGAATTACCATCGTGCTTGAAGAGAAATTGTTTGAGGATAAGAAATATAAGAGTATGCAATCTGGTTTAGGTCACACTGACCAAGTACCGTTGTTATTGGCTTCTGCTTCCCCAAGGAGAAAAGAATTACTTTCCTTAACAGGCTGGTCTAGCGAGGTTAGAGCAACGAAAATTAATGAGATACTCAATATCGGTGAATCACCTGAATCCTATGTGAAACGAGTGGCGCAAGAAAAGGCTCGAAAAGCCCTGGAAAGCATTGATGATTCTTACATCGTGCTTGCGGCTGACACAATTGTGGTAAAGGAGGAGCGAATCCTCGGAAAGCCGGAAGACCCTGATCATGCGAAGCAAATCTTGAGTGAACTTGCAGGGAAGTCACATCGAGTGTTAACAGCGCTCGCTATCGATGGTCAAGATCCAGGGCCCATGCTTGTGGAGGTATGTGAGACTGAAGTTCCAATGCGAGCGTACTCGCCCAAGGAAGTGGATGAATATATCGCCTCAGGATCGCCCCTGGACAAAGCAGGCGCATACGGAATCCAAGATGATGATTTTCACCCGGTCGAACTAGAAAAAATGGAAGGTTGTTATGCGAATGTCATGGGATTGCCCTTATGCCATCTTACGCGATCGATGAAGGTCTTTGGCCTTATCCCAGTGCATGACGTTCCAATTGAATGCCAGCGCTTTATAAATTTCCAATGTAAAGTCTTTCCTGAAATCCTGGGACATCAATTATGAATAAAGTCGTAATCTCATTAGTTGGTTTCCTTTTTGCGGCTTGCACGCTAACCAGCGGCACTGCCACTGCGCCGAGTGAAAGCGCCACATTGCCAGGACCTCATGTAACAACCATATCAGCCCCCGATGTTGAAGAAATTGTCACCGATTTTCTGAGTGCCTGGAATGAGCGTGAGTACGAATTTATGTATGAGATGCTCAGCCCACAGAGTCAAGAGAGCATCTCCAAGGTCTCGTTCTTAGAGCGCTATGAGGATATCTGGAGCGCGGCGCATCTCACCGGAATCGAATTCGAAATCGTTTCATCCTTATTGGCCCCAGATGATGCCCAGGTTCGATATCGGATAACGCTAAAAAGTGCAATTGTTAGAGAGCTGACCAGGGAAACTTGGCTTGGTTTGGAGAGAGATGGTGAATTATGGGGGATTGATTGGACCGATCAGAGCATCCTCCCTGAGCTGACCCCCGATAGCGGTCTGCTCCTTGCGCCAATTATTCCAAACCGAGCCAATATTTACGATCGTAATGGACGCGCAAT